>CAMVIC010000124.1 GCA_947167435.1 uncultured Clostridia bacterium
ATTCCCTGTTCAGCCTTCCAAAGAAGACTGAACAGGGACCGTAATTTTTCCTCTGCGTTTTCTGTTGAATCTTTGCCGGATTTACGGTATAATGAATCGTTATATTCCAATCCTATGCTTTCAGGAGGCGAGAGCGGTGGCGGAACAGAAAACAAACGTCATGCGTGTGCTGGAGCAGAAAAAGATCCCGTACACGCCCCATGAATATCCCCACGGCGACACCGCCGTGGACGGCGTTACGGTGGCCCGCCTGACGGGCCTGGATCCGGAGCGCGTGTTCAAGACCCTTGTGGCCCGGGGTGCCAGCAAAAAGATCTATGTGTTCGTGATCCCGGTGGCCATGGAGCTGGAGCTGAAAAAGGCCGCCAAAGCGGTGGGGGAGAAGTCCGTCGCCATGATCCACGTAAGTGAGATCACGCCCCTCACCGGCTATGTGCGGGGCGGCTGCTCCCCTGTGAGCATGAAAAAGCAGTATCCCACCGTGTTTCATGAAAGCGCCAGGACGCTGGAGAGCATCGCGGTCAGCGCGGGAAAGATCGGCAGCCAGGTGGAGCTGTCGCCCCAGGCGCTCTGCGAGCTGGTACGGGGCAGATTTGAAGACATTGCAACAGAGGTTTGAGCATCTTTATCAAGGGCGCAAGAGAAAACAACCTGAAAAACATCGACCTGGAAATCCCCCGGGACAAGCTGGTGGTGATGACCGGTCTTTCCGGCAGCGGCAAGTCCAGCCTGGCCTTCGACACCATCTATGCCGAAGGGCAGCGCCGGTATGTGGAGAGTCTGAGCTCCTACGCCCGGATGTTTCTCGGCCAGATGGACAAGCCGGACGTGGACTATATCGACGGCCTGTCACCGGCCATCTCCATCGACCAGAAGACAACCTCCAGAAACCCGCGCTCCACGGTGGGCACGGTGACGGAGATCTATGACTATCTGCGCCTGCTCTGGGCCCGCATCGGCGTACCCCACTGCCCCAAATGCGGCAAGGAGATCCGCCAGCAGAGCATCGACCAGATTGTGGACCGAATCCTGGAGCTGCCCGAGGGCAGCCGGATTCAGATCCTGGCGCCCGTGGTCCGTTCACGGAAGGGCGAGCACGCCAAGGTGCTGGAGGACGCGAAGAAATCCGGCTACGTCCGCGCCCGGGTGGACGGCATTCTCTATGACCTGTCGGAAGAGATCCGGCTGGAGAAGAACAAAAAGCACAACATCGAGATCGTGGTGGACCGCCTGGTGGTAAAGCATGAGATTACCCGCCGCCTGACCGACTCGGCGGAGACCGCCATGTCCCTGGCCGGGGGACTGCTGCTTGTGGACCTGGTGGGAGAGGACCGGCAGATCGCCTTTTCCCAGAATTACGCCTGCGAGGACTGCGGCATCTCCGTTGAGGAGCTGACACCGCGGCTTTTCTCCTTCAACAATCCCCACGGCGCCTGCCCCACCTGTACGGGCCTTGGCATGCAGCTGCTGGTGGACCCGGAGCTGATTATGCCCAATCCCAACCTCAGCATCATGGAGGGGGCCATTACGGCCAGCGGCTGGGGCAACGTCCGGGGCGACTCCATCTCCAAGATGTACTTCGAGGCCCTGGCCCGCCGCTACCACTTCAAGCTGACCGACCCGGTGTCGAAGCTTCCGAAAGAGGCCATCGACGCCATCCTCTACGGCACCAAGGGGGAGCCTCTGCAGCTGCACTATGAAAAGAGCGAGGGCTTCGGCGTTATCAAGCGGGAGTTTGAGGGCATCGTCAACAATCTGGAGCGCCGCTACCGGGAGACCCAGAGTCCAGCCATGCGCTCGGACATTGAGGAGTGCATGAGCGAGATTCCCTGCCCGGACTGCGGGGGAAAGCGCCTGAAGAAGACCGCCCTTGCCGTCACGGTGGGCGGCATGAACATTGCGGACTTTACGGACCTGTCCGTGGTCAACGCCCTGGCGTTCATGGACGCGCTGGAGCTCAGTGAAAAGGAGCGGCTGATCGCCGGGCAGAT
This sequence comes from uncultured Clostridia bacterium, assembly GCA_947167435.1. The sequence goes on from CAMVIC010000124.1 coordinate 1,992, forward strand.
TCTGAAGGAGATCCGCTCCCGCCTGGGCTTTCTGCAGAGCGTGGGCCTGGGCTATCTGACGCTCTCCCGGGCATCGGGAACGCTCTCGGGCGGCGAGAGCCAGCGAATCCGACTGGCGACCCAGATCGGGTCCAGCCTCATGGGTGTGCTGTACATTCTGGACGAACCGAGCATCGGCCTGCATCAGCGGGACAACGCAAAGCTGCTGAACACCCTGCGCCAGCTGCGGGACCTGGGGAACACGCTGATCGTGGTGGAGCACGACGAAGAGACCATGCGCGCCGCCGATTATATCGTGGATATCGGCCCCGGCGCCGGCGTCAACGGCGGCAGAGTGGTCTGCGCCGGCAGCATAGAGGACATCTGTGCCTGTGAAAGCTCGGTTACCGGGCAGTATCTCAGCGGCAGGAAGCGGATCCCCGTGCCGGACAAGCGCCGGAAGGGGAACGGAAAGAGCCTGCTGATCCGGGGCGCCCGGGAGAATAACCTGAAAAACATCGACGTGGAGATCCCCCTGGGCAAGCTCATCTGCGTCACCGGCGTCTCCGGAAGCGGCAAATCCTCTCTCATCAACGAAATCCTCTACAAGACCCTGGCGGTGGAGAAGAACCGGGTGAAGGTGAGGCCGGGCAAATGCGACGGCATCGACGGTCTGCAGTACGTGGACAAGGTCATCGCCCTGGACCAAAGCCCCATCGGCCGCACCCCGCGCTCCAATCCCGCCACCTATACGGGTGTGTTCAACGACATCCGCGATCTGTTTGCCTCCACCCAGGACGCAAAGCTCCGGGGCTATGGCCAGGGCCGCTTCTCCTTCAACGTGAAGGGCGGGCGCTGCGAGGCCTGCTCCGGTGACGGACTGGTGAAGATCGAGATGCATTTTCTGCCCGACGTCTTTGTGCCCTGCGACGTCTGCGGCGGCAAACGCTACAACCGGGAGACCCTGGAGGTCAAATACAAGGGGAAGAACATCGCCGACGTGCTGGACATGACGGTGGAGGAGGCCTGCTCCTTCTTCGCAAACCAGCAGAAGATTCTCAACAAGATCCAGACCCTGTACGACGTGGGCCTGGGCTATGTGAAGCTGGGCCAGTCCAGCACCACCCTCTCCGGCGGCGAGGCACAGCGGGTAAAGCTGGCCACAGAGCTTTCCAAGCGCAGTACCGGCAGCACCGTCTACGTGCTGGATGAACCCACAACCGGCCTGCACGTCGCGGACGTACACAAGCTGATCGATATCCTCAACCGGCTGACCGACGCGGGCAACACCGTGGTGGTGATCGAGCATAACCTGGACGTGATCAAAGTGGCCGATCACATCATCGACCTGGGCCCGGAGGGCGGAGACGGCGGCGGCACGCTGATATATGCAGGTACACCGGAGGGCTGCGCGGAATGCCGGGAGAGCTTTACCGGCCAGTTCCTGAAGCCCCTGCTTCAGGAGAGCTGACGGAAGGGGAAAAATCAACATGGATCAGGAAAACGAACTGCTGGAACTGTCCGGAACGGTAGATACAGTTATCTATAAAAACGAGGACAACGGCTATACGGTTCTCCGCCTGCGGGACGAAAACGGGGAGTGCGTCACCGTAGTTGGCTGCTTCCCCTATGCGGCCCAGGGGGAGACCATGATCCTCAGCGGAAGCTGGATGAATCACAGCATCCACGGGCGCCAGTTCAAGGCAGAATTCGCCCAGCGCCTGATGCCAACAGAGGCGAGAGCGATATACGAGTATCTAGCCGGCGGCTCTGTAAAGGGGATCGGGCCGGCCACAGCCTCCCTGATTGTGAACCGCTTTGAGGATAAGAGTCTGGACGTGCTGGAAAACCGGCCGGAAGAGCTGGCCACCATCAAGGGGATCAGTCTGGCAAAGGCCAGACAGATGTCCGCCTCCTTCCGCAAGCAGACGGGCGTGCGCAGACTGATGGAGTTTATCTGTTCCTCCGGGCTGCGGCCGATTCTGGCCATGCGTATGTACAAGTATTATGGGGACGAGGCGCTTCAACTCCTCCGGGAGAATCCCTATATCCTGGCTACCGGGCATATCGGCGGCAGCTTCGCCGAGGCGGACCGGCTTGCCATGGACATGGGCGTGGACGAATACAGCCAAAGCCGGATCAACGCGGCAGTTTTGTTTGAGCTGCGGCACAATACCGGAAACGGGCACTGCTTCATCCCCCGGGAAAAGCTTGCCGCCGTGACAGGGGAGCTGATCGGCATCGAGCCGGAGCGCGCGGACGAGAGCATTTCCCAGCTGATGGCGGCGGGCTTGCTGCGCTATGAGGAAATCGCCGGCTGCAAAGCCTGTTACCTGCCGGAGCTGTACGAGGCGGAGACGGACGCCGCAGAGCAGTTTGCCCGCATGGCCCGGCGAGAATTCGATGAGAGAGTGGACATAGACCGGGTGATCCAGGACCTGGAACGGCAGCAGGGCATCCGTTATGCCCAGCTTCAGCGGCAGACCCTGCAGCTTGCGCTGGATCACCAGATCCTTGTGATTACCGGCGGCCCCGGAACCGGAAAGACCACCTCTATCCGGGCGATTCTCGCCATGTTCGAGCGAGTTGGCATCAAAACTCTTCTCGCAGCGCCCACGGGCAGGGCGGCAAAGCGTATGACCGAGCTTACCGGGCAGGACGCTGCCACCGTACACCGGCTTCTGGGCGCCAAGTTTGACGAGGACGGGGAAAAGGTGGTCTTTACCAAGGATGAGAGCGACCAGCTGGACTGTGACGCGGTGATTCTGGACGAGTGCTCCATGGTGGATATCCTGCTGATGGACGCCCTCCTGCGCGCCCTGCCGGTGGACGCGCGGCTGATTATGGTGGGAGACGCGGATCAGCTGCCCTCCGTAGGGCCGGGAAACGTGTTCTCCGCCGTAGTCCGCAGCGGCGTGATCCCCACGGTCCGCCTGACGGAGATCTTCCGCCAGAACGAGGGGAGCCGCATCGTTCGAAATGCCCACATGATCAACCGGGGGGAACACCCCAATCTGTCTGAGAACGCAGGGGATTTCTTCCGCCTCCGCCGCCTGGAGGCAGGCAGCACGGTAGATACCATCATAGAGCTTTGCGCCACGCGACTGCCGAATAAAATGAAGATTCCTTCCACGGAAATCCAGGTCCTGACGCCGACCCGAAAGGGAGAGCTGGGAACCGTGAACCTGAACAAACGGCTGCAGGAGGCGCTGAATCCGCAGGATCCGGGAAAGCGGGAAAAGGCCTTCGGAGACGCGGTTTTCCGGGAGGGAGACCGGGTGATGCAGATCCGAAACAATTATGATATGCTCTGGCGCAACGAGACGAATACAGCCGCCGGCAGCGGCGTTTATAACGGGGATATCGGGCGGATCGTCTCCATTGAGCCGGAAAACGAGAGCCTGACCGTGGATTTTGACGGAAAGCTGGCCTCCTATCCCTTTGATTCCCTCAACGAGCTGGAGCACGCC
>CAMVIC010000125.1 GCA_947167435.1 uncultured Clostridia bacterium
TTTTCAAAAAAGCTGTTGTAAAAGGTCATCAGCTGCGGAATCAGGGTAAAGCTGATGTAGGCGATGAAGAAGGGCAGGATGAAAATGTAGCCCCACTTGGCATAGCTGATGCCTTTCTTCCTTTTCTTGTCAATCCTCTCGTTCATTCATGTCCCCCCTGCAGTGTATTTGGTAAAAGCGCTTCACAAGCCGTCCTGCGGACGACCTCTGAACTGCCCTTATCGAAAGCAGGCAGGGGCAAGGCAATTTGCCTTGCCCCTGCGAATAAGGTGCTATGCTTGTTTTTCTACCCGATCAGTCCTCAGGGGATGATGATGGAGGGGTAGGTCTCCTCAACGTAGTTGTAGAAGTTGTTCAGAGCGGTGTCCTTGTCGACGGTGCCCTTGAAGTACTCCTGGCAGTAGGTCTGCAGGCCCTCGTTCAGCAGCTGGTCATAGATGGTGTGGTTCTCCCAGACGATGTTGTCGGTCATAGCGGAGAAGACAGCCACGTCGTTCTGGCCGCCCAGGAAGGCGTTGCCGTAGTCGGGATCAGCAGCGAACTTGGCGTTGACAGCCTGGTTGTTGGAGAACTGAGCCTCGTTGGCAACCAAAGCGGAGCAGACTTCCTCGTCGTTGATGAAGGTGTTCATGATGTCAGCAACCATGCTGGGGTTGTCGGTGCCGGCAGGAGCCAGCAGCCAGGTGCCGCCCCAGAAGTGAGCAGCGGGGCCTTCGCAGATGGCCCAGTCGCCGGAGCAGCCCTTGTCGGGATCCTGAGCGTTGCCCATGCAGAAGTTGAAGTACCAGGCAGGTCCGAAGAAGCACATGGTCTTGCCGTCAGCAAACATCTGGACGTTCTTCTCGTCGTCCCAGATACCGGCGGTCAGGGTGTAGCCGTTGTTAACGAAGTTCTCGGTCTGAGCCAGCCAGGCCAGAATCTGATCGTCGAACTGCAGCTCGCCGTTCTCGTTGACCCAAGGAGTGGTGCAGTTGTTGGAGAACACACGGTAGGTCTCAGCGAAGGAAGCGGTCATGTAGTAGCCCTTGGCCTTGGCATCGGCAGCGACAGCTTCGAACTTGTCCCAGCTGTCCAGCTTGGCCTGGACCTCGGCGGGATCGGAGGTGCCGAGCACGTCCTCAGCGATGGAGCGGCGGTAGATCAGAGCGGAGGGGCAGCACTGGAAGGAGACACCCTTCACAACGCCGGCGGCGTCGGAAGCGGCCTGCACGGTGTAGTTGTAGGCGTTGGAGAAGTCGGTCACGCCGAGCTTGGTGACGTCCTGGGTGGCGTCGGAATTGACGTACTTGAGAATGTAGTCGGCCTCGGCCAGGAACATATCGACCTTCTCGTCGTCAGCGGCGTTGGCCTGGTTGAGCAGAGCCTCATCCAGCTTCTGCTGGTAAGCGCCGTTGTCGCTGGGGGTGATGATCCAGTTCACGGTGACGCCTTCGGGAACGGTGTAGTACTTCTCGAAGAAGCCCTTGAACTCTTCATTCCATGCGTAGATGTTGAAGACTTTTCCTTCCTCGGCAGCGGCCTTGGGAGCGCCGACGGAAACCAGCGCGAAGACCATTACCAGAGCCAGGAGCATTGCGGTAAGCTTTTTCATGTTTTTTCCTCCTCATTTTTTTGTGATCTTATTTTATGCAGGTTGCCCTGCCAATCACCGAAATCAGGGTTTCACCCGGGCAACCGATTCGCCCTCCAGCAGTCTGCCGGGAATGACCACCCGGTCCGCCAACGTGGTGCGGGGATGCTCGATCAGCTCCACAAGCCGGGCTGCTGCCGTGCGGCCAAGCTCGCCGGTATTCTGCTTCCAGGTGGTGAGCCGGGGGCTGATGATCTGGGAGAGATTGATGCCGTCGTAGCCCATGACGGAGATATCCTCCGGGATTCTGAGCTGCGCCTGGCGGATGGCGTTCATGCCGCCCAGAAAGGAAAAGTCATCGGGAAAGAGGATGCAGCCGGGTCTTTCGGGCAGCGCCAGCAGCTTTTTCGTCGCCTCCTGGCAGCGGGCCGGATCGTGGAAGCGGCTTTCGATCACCCAGTTCTCCGGAACATGAATCCCCAGGTCCTCGCAGGCCCGGTAAAAACCGGTCAGCCGGTTTTCCGTGACCGCAGTGCGCTCCCCGTGGATAAAGGCCAGACGGCGGTGTCCCATGGACGCGGCGTAACGTACCAGCGCCTCGGTGCCGTTTACGTTGTCGGACACCACGGAGATGCGGTTGTTGAACATGTGGTCGATGGTGACCACCGGAAGCTGGGACCGTACCAGCTCCAGCACCAGAGGGTCGTTGAAATCCACCGAGGCGATTACCACGCCGTCCACCCCGCGGTAGAGGCAGTGCTGCAGATAGCTTGTCGGCCTGTCGCCCACGTTGCAGCTGATGAAGGTGATGTCGTAGCCCCGGCGTTCGGCCTCCACCCGCAGGCTGTCCAGCACGGAGGAGAAATACTCATGGGCAAGGCCGCTGCTCTGTTCGTCCACGAACAGGATGCCGATGTTGTAGGTCCGGTTGGTCTTCAGGGCCCGGGCTGCGGAATTTGCCATGTACCCCATCTCATCCGCAACGGCGCGGATGCGCTCCCGGGTCTCGGCGCCGATGTCCTGCTGTCCGTTTAGAGCTTTGCTGACCGTGGCGATTGAGACTCCGCAACGTTTGGCTATGTCTTTCATGGAGACCACAGCGCTCAGCTCCTCACTTAATCGTTTACGCTACTCAAGATACCCCAACTTGCACGAAAAAGCAAGACATTTTTCGTAATTTTTTCGTTTTTTGTTGCACTTGTATATTTTCCCTGCCGGTTTTTGGCGATTCTGACGAAACCGCCCTTTATTTTCACCCGTCAGAGCCTTCATCTGCGCCGCTTGCTTTGGTATCTCAACTAAAAAAATCGAAAAAAGCGCAAAAAAGGCTTGCTTTTTCTGGTTAAATAGGCTAACCTAGAGGGCGAAACCCAAGTACTTAAACGTTTACTTACAAAAGTAGGAGGTACTGCTTGTGAAGTTTGGTGCATTCGATGACGCGCGGCGGGAATATGTGATTACGACTCCGCGCACGCCCCTGCCCTGGATCAACTATCTGGGCAGCGAAGACTTCTTTACCCTGCTGAGCAACACCGCAGGCGGCTACAGCTTTTACCGGGACGCCCGTCTGCGCCGTCTGACCCGCTACCGCTATAACAACTGCCCGCTGGATTCCGATGGCTTTCACATTTATATTAAAGACGGCGACACCGTCTGGAATCCGGGCTGGCAGCCCACCCAGACAGAGCTGGATTCCTACCTCTGCCGTCACGGCCTGGGCTATACGGTCCTCCAGGGCAGCAAGAACGGCGTCACCGCCGGTCAGGAGCTGTTTGTCCCCAAGGGCGACAACTGCCTGCTGATGCGCGTGACCGTGAAGAACGAGAGCGGCGCGGCAAAAACCGTCAGCGTCTTCCCCTTTGTGGAATTCTGCCTGTGGGACGCCATGGACGACGCCTCCAACTTCCAGCGCAACTACTCCACCGGCGAGGTGGAGGTGGTGGGCAGCGCCATTTACCACAAGACCGAGTACCGGGAGCGCCGGGACCACTACGCGGTCTTCTGGGCAAACCGGGAGCCCAAGAGCTTCGACACCGCCCGGGACGCCTTCATCGGCGTTTACGGCAGCCCCGCAAAGCCTCAGGCGGTATTCGGTGACGGCTGCACCGGCAGCGTGGCCCACGGCTGGGCCCCCGTCGCCGCCCAGCAGTTTGATTTCACCCTGGCCCCGGGCCAGAGCGAGAGCGTGATCTTCGGCCTGGGCTACATTGAAAACCCGGTGGCCGAGAAGTTCACGGCCCCCGGCGTCATCAACAAGACCAGAGCCGAGGCCATGATCGCCCGCTACGCCACCGACGCGGACTTCGACGCCGCCCTGTCCGCCCTGGCCAGGCACTGGGACGCGCTGCTGTCCAACTATCAGGTCTGCACCGGCGAGGAGAAGCTGGACCGGATGGTGAACATCTGGAACCAGTACCAGTGCATGGTCACCTTCAACATGAGCCGCTCCGCCAGCTACTTTGAAAGCGGCATGGGCCGCGGCATGGGCTTCCGGGATTCCTGCCAGGACCTGCTGGGCTTTGTGCACATGATCCCGGAGCGTGCCCGGGAGCGCATTCTGGACATCGCCGCCACCCAGTTCCCCGACGGCAGCGCCTATCACCAGTACCAGCCCCTGACCAAGAAGGGCAACCTGGCCGTGGGCAGCGGCTTCAACGACGACCCCCTGTGGCTCATCGCCGGCACCGACGCCTATATCCGCGAGACCGGCGACTGGTCCATCCTGGACGAGCAGGTGGATTTCGACAACGATTCCAGTCTGGCCCAGCCCCTGATGGAGCATCTGCGCCGCAGCTTCAACTACACCCGCACCCATCTGGGCCCCCACGGCCTGCCGCTGATCGGCCGGGCGGACTGGAACGACTGCCTGAACCTGAACTGCTTCTCCGAGCACCCGGGCGAGAGCTTCCAGATCACCGGACCCAGCGAGGGTCCCGTGGCCGAGAGCGTGTTTATCGCCGGCATGTTCGTGAAATACGGCCGCGCCTATGAGGATATCTGCCGCCACCTTGGGCTGACCGCCGAGGCGGACGAGGCCGCCAAGGCCATCGCCGCGGTGGAGGCCGCCACCCTGGACGCCGGCTGGGACGGCGCCTGGTTCCGCCGCGCCTTTGACGCCTACGGCAACGTGGTGGGCGGCAAGGAGTGCGAGGAGGGCCAGATCTTCATCGAGCCCCAGGGCATGTGCGTCATGGCCGGCATCGGCAAGGAGACCGGCGAGGCCGCCAAGGCCCTGGAGAGCGTGAAGGAGCGGCTGGACACCCAATACGGCATCGTGCTGCTGCAGCCCGCCTACACCCGCTACCATCTGGAGCTGGGCGAGATCTCCAGCTATCCCCCCGGATACAAGGAGAACGCCGGCATCTTCTGCCACAACAACCCCTGGATCGTCTGCGCAGAGGCCGTTCTGGGCCACGGCGACCGGGCCTTCCAGGTCTACGCCCGCACCGCCCCCGCCTATATCGAGGATATCAGCGAGATTCACCGGACCGAGCCCTATGTGTACAGCCAGATGATTGCCGGCAAGGACGCCCCCAGCTTCGGCGAGGGCAAGAACAGCTGGCTCACCGGCACCGCCGCCTGGACCTTCCTGAGCATCTCCCAGGCCATCCTGGGCGTGGTCCCCACGCTGGACGGCCTGAAGGTCGACCCCTGCATCCCCGCGGCCATGAAGGGCTTCACCGTCTCCCGCCGCTACCGGGGCGCCACCTATGAAATCACCGTGGAAAACCCCGACGGCGTGCAGTACGGCGTCAGGAGTCTGACGGTGGACGGAAAAGAGCAGTCCAGCAACGTGATCGCCCCCGCCCCCGCCGGCAGCACCGTGAAGGTCACGGTCCGCATGGGC
>CAMVIC010000126.1 GCA_947167435.1 uncultured Clostridia bacterium
GATCCAGAAAACCCTGCGGGTGTTCTCCTCCAAATGGAAGGGCTTTGCGGCGGTGTGCCTGGTGCTGGTCGCCTTCGTGGCCGTGGCCGAGCTGGACCTGACGGGCTATGAGCGGCGGATCCCGGAGAGCGGGGACGTGGAGTGGGCCTCTCTTACGGACGGGGTGAAGCTTCGGCAGCCGGAGAACCTGGAGAAGGTGATTGCGCTGCACCGGAGCCTGCTGGAGCATAAAAGCCAGCACGAGGGGGACGTCCACACCATGGGCACCCATGTGACGTTGGACTATCAGCTCAGGGACGGAAAGCATCTGCACCGGCACTATTACCTCTCCGGCGTGTACGGCGGTGAGACGGAGGATTATACCGACGTGCTGGCGGTGCAGGAGCTGCTGAACCTGCCGGAAGCCCTGGATCAGGATTACCGGCTGAAGCTGCCGCTGGACGCGGAGCATCTGTTCAGCGTTGTGCTCTATACCGACTGGTACGGCGAGAACCTGACCTATAACCGGGCCGTGACCGCAGAACTCACGCCGGAGCAGGGGGAGGCCTTTATCCGGGACTGCGTGCTGCCGGACCTGGCGGAGCATAAGCTGGGCCGCCAGTGGCTGGTATTCAACGAGGAGTATTTCAGCACCGTGATGAACCTGAGCATACAGGTTCAGCTGCGGCAGAGCAGCGACCTGCCGGATGAGCCATACCGCTATGAGTGGTTCAACGTACAGCTGACGGCGGACGCGGAGCGCTGCCTCCAATGGATTCGGGAAAACACGACGCTCACGCCGTTGACCCTGGCGGAGGCGGGCGCCGAGAATACACCGGAATAAGCTGCGGAAGAAACCTTTTCTCCAAGCTGGGATCTGTAAGGGGGATTGTGAAGGGGGACGGGGAGGCCCCCTTCACGTCCAATCCATGCAAAAATGGGAGCTGTTCGGGAGTTCCCGTTTTTGCCGCTCAAGCTGTCGATGCTTTGTCGACAGCTTGAGTGCCCGGGAAACCGGGCACTGCATTTTCCGTTTGTTAAAAATCATTTTCGTTTTTGTTCATGCCATGGACACATTTTCCCGGTATAGTACAAGCACAACAGAGAAGCCAAGTTTTTAAGACAAAGAGGACAAACACCATGTCTCAGCCGGAAGAATACGAACAACCGGGCATGAGCGAGAACAGCGCACCGGGAAGCGCGGACAGCGAATACCATTACAGCAAGGCCGACTTTGAAAACAGCGTCTATTCCGACGCCCACTTCGAGCCTGCAGGTGCCCGCACCGAGCCGCGACGCTATTACACCCCGCCGGAGAGACCGGCGAAGCAGACCCGGAAAAAGAAGGGAAGCGGCTTCTTCCTGAAAGCCCTGGCCCTGTGTCTGGTCTGTGCCCTGCTGGGCGGCGCCGTCGGCGCCTACGCGGTGAACAACCGCATGAGCGCGCGGATGGAAGCGCTGGAGCAGGGAATGGCGGACCTGGACAAAAAGCTCGAGGAGCGCCCCGCCGTCCAGGCTGTGGCGGTTTCCGACCCAACCGGCACCGTGGCTGCCGCGCAGATTTTCAGCGCCGCCACCGAGCAGGTGGTGGGCATCACCACAGAGATTACCTATCAGAACTTCTTCGGCATGACAAGCTCCTCTGCCGTCAGCGGCTCGGGCTTCATCCTCTCCGAAGACGGATATATTCTCACCAATTACCACGTGATCGAGTATGCCTACAAGGGCGGCACAGACGTGACCGTGATGCTCTATGATGGCACCGAATATACCGCCGCCATCGTAGGCGTGGAAGAGAGCAACGACATTGCCGTGCTCAAAATCGACGCCTCCGGCCTCAGCCCCGCCGTGCTGGGCGACAGCGACAGCATCAGCATGGGCGAGAAAATCTACGCCGTGGGCAATCCCCTGGGCGAGCTGAGCTTTTCCATGTCCACCGGTTACGTCAGCGGCCTGGACCGTGTGATCTCCACCCAGGAGGGGGAGTCCATCAACATGTTCCAGATTGACGCCCCTGTGAACCCGGGCAATTCCGGCGGCCCTGTGTATAACGCACTGGGTCAGGTTGTCGGCGTGGTGACCGCCAAGTACCGGGAAGACGGCGTGGAGGGCCTTGGCTTTGCAATCCCCATCGATGACGCCGCGTCCATTGCAAACGACCTGATTACCAAGGGCTACGTGACCGGCAAGGCCTATATGGGCGTCGGCCTGGATAATCGCTGGAACTCCATGTATGCACAGTATTACAATATGCCTCTGGGGGCCTATGTATACTTTGTGGAGAGCGGCAGCGCCGCTGAAGAGGCAGGCATCCGTACTGGCGACATCATCACCGCACTGGACGACAGCAGGGTTGAGAGCTATACCGGACTCAAACAGCTGATTCATCAATATTCCGCCGGAGACAGCGCGCATGTCACGGTCTATCGGGCCGGGGAGTTCCTGACCCTGGACATCACCTTCCAGGAAGCACGGCCTGACAGCGATTCCGGCAATCCGGCAAACAGAAAGCCCACTGCGGGTGATTGGACCTGACACTTTTCTACTCCTATATATCCTCTCTTTTCTCCCAAAACGAAGGACCGCACATTTCGGTGTGCGGTTCTTTGTTTTTTGCCTGTCGGCATTTCCGGCCGGGTTTCGGTTTAAAGAGACAGGACGATAAAGAATGATGCAAAATAAAAGCGAAAAATTATTAAAACTATAAAAATGCATATTTTCAAAAACAAAAATAAAAATACTTCGTCATTTTGCAGCCGGCACTTAAAAAAACTTATGCATTTTGCTGATTGACGCCACTTGTGCAGAATAGTAAAATGAAAATGCCGGAGCAGGAACATTCCTGTGAAAATTGTTGGAAGAGGCAGAGCGTATGAAAAAGGTCTATGTGCTGATCGGGAACTATGGCAGCGGAAAGACGGAGCTTGCGCTGAACCTGGCCTTTCAGGCCGCGTCCAGGGGCGAGAGAACCGAGCTGCTGGACCTGGACATGGTCAACACCTATTTCCGCCTGACGGAGCACGGGCGGCAGGTCCGCCTGAAAGAGATTCATCTGGTGTCTCCGAACTATGCCTGTTCCGGCATCGAAACCCTCTCCGTCCCGGCTGAGGTGGCATCCGCATTTGCTATGGACTGGGACACGGTGGTGTTCGACGTAGGCGGCGACGCGGTTGGGTCCACTGCCATCGGTCGCTATCACCAGGACTTCATGGATCTGGAGCCGGAGCAGCTGGAAGTGCTGAACGTGGTCAACATCCGCCGCCCACTGGCAGGGACGGTGGAGCGAATCCTGAAGCTGCAGGAGGAGATGCAGATTCACTCCCGCCTCAGAATCACCGGAATGATCAACAACACGAATCTGGCGCAGCTGACCGGACCGGACGAACTGCGGGACGGCTATGAGATGATCCGCCAGGTGTCGGAGCTGTCCGGAATTCCTGTGGCCTACACCTCCGGAAAAAAGGCCCTGCTGGAGCAGTTTCTGTCCGAGGGACACGATCCCAGATTCATCGGCAAGCCTCTGGCCATCGATACCTACATGGCCCGCGACTGGGAAAGCTGGGTACAGGGTTTGGGCGCGCCGTCGGAAGAGGTGCTGCTTTGATACCATGTTGGATCATTCGCTGCGCTCTTCCTCCGGAAGGCTGCAATTTCATCCGTCAATCCCCGCGGAATGCGGTTTACAGCAGATACAACATTCAAATCATAAAGGAAAAGAGGTAGAATCATGGTAAAGGTGACAATAAACGAGCTGGCCTGCAAGGGATGCGGCCTGTGCGCCAGGGCATGTCCGAAGAGTGTGCTCGCCCTTTCCAAGACCAAGCTCAATGCCAAGGGCTATCACCCCGCCGAGGTGGTGAATCCCGAGGCTTGCATCGGGTGCGCGTCCTGTGCCCGTACCTGCCCGGACGTGGCGATCCGGATTGAAAAGGATTAAGGAGGAAAGAAAAATGGCTCTGACTCTTATGAAGGGTAGCGAAGCGATTTCGGAGGCCGCCATTCGCGCCGGCGCCCGTTTCTTCTTCGGCTATCCGATTACCCCGCAGACTGAGATTCCCGAATATATGTCCGCACGCATGCCGGAAGTGGGCGGCTGCTTCCTTCGGCGATCAATATGGTGTACGGCGCTGCCGCTACCGGCGCGCGCGTCATCACCTCCTCCTCCAGCCCCGGCATCAGCCTCAAGCAGGAGGGCATTTCCTACTGCGCCGGCGCCCAGCTGCCCTGCGTGATTCTGAACGTGATGCGCGGCGGCCCCGGTCTGGGCAACATCCAGGCCTCCCAGGGCGACTACAACCAGGGCGTCAAGGGCGGCGGCAACGGCGACTACCATCTGCTGACCTACGCTCCCTCCTCCATCCAGGAGGCCATCGACATCATGCAGTTTGCCTTTGACAAGGCGGAAAAGTACCGCATGCCCGTCCTCTTCCTGGCCGACGGCATCATCGCCCAGATGATGGAGCCGGTGGAGATGCCGCCCATGGTGGATTACAAGGTTGACCCGGAGAAGAAGCCCTGGGCCTGCACCGGCTGGAAGCCGGGCGACGACCCTGCCAAGCGCGCTGTCATCAACTCCCTGTTCATCGGCACCGAGGATTTGAGCGAGCACACCGCCGTGCTGCAGGCCGTCTATGACGAGGCCCGCAGAAACGAGCAGATGTGGGAATGCTACAAGACCGACGACGCGGAGTTCATCATCACCGCCTTCGGCACCGTGGCCCGCGTGGCCAAATCCGTTGTGGACGAGATGCGCGAAGAGGGCGTGAAGGTGGGTCTGTTCCGTCCCATCTCCGTGTGGCCCTTCCCCTATGACGCACTGCGCGAGACCGTGGTCCGCGACGGCGTCAAGGGCGTTCTGGACGTGGAGGTCAACGAGGGCCAGATGCTGGAGGACGTGAAGCTGGCCGTCGAGGGCGCCAAGCCCATTCAGTTCTTCGGCCACTGCGGCAGCCAGTTCCCCACCACCAAGGAGATTCGCAGCAAGATCCTCGAAATGAAGGAGGGTAAATAAATGTCCGTCGTATTTGAACGCACCAAGCTGCTGACTGACAAGCAGTTCCACTATTGCCCGGGCTGCAACCACGGCATCATCCACCGTCTGGTGGCCGAGGCCATTGACGAGCTGGTCCAGGAGGGCAAGCTGGAGGCCGGAAACGTGCTGGGCGTCGCCCCTGTGGGCTGCTCCGTTTTCGCCTATGATTACTTCAACATGGATATGCTGGAGGCCTCCCACGGCCGTGCGCCCGCTGTGGCCACCGGCTGCAAGCGCGCAAAGCCCGACACCCTGGTCTTCACCTATCAGGGCGACGGCGACCTTGCTTCCATCGGCACCGCCGAAATCGTCCACGCCGCCCACCGGGGCGAGAAGATCGTCACCATCTTCGTCAACAACGCCATTTACGGCATGACCGGCG
>CAMVIC010000127.1 GCA_947167435.1 uncultured Clostridia bacterium
CGGAGCCCTGCGCCTGGACCCGGAGCGCATGAGCGCCGCCTGGAACGGCGCGCCGTGGAACCCGACGCCCACGGAGTGCCGCCTGCTCTCGGTGATCGTCCGGCAGCGCGGCATCGCGCCGCGGGCGCTGCTGCTGGACGTGCTTTGGGACTGCGACGGACGCTTTGTGGACGACAACACTCTTTCTGTCCACGTCAGCAGACTTCGGGAGAAAATCGGCCCGGAGCATATTCAGACTGTGCGGGGGTTGGGATATCGATGGAAGGACTAACGATTCTCTTTGCCGTGCTGGCGGCGGTCTTCGCCCTGCTCTTCTTCCGTCAGCGGGCCGAGCTTGGCAGGCTTCGGACCCAGACCGGACGCTTTCTCTCCGGCGGGGCGCGGACGCCCCTTTCCCTGCGGGACGGCCGTCTGGCAGCTCTGCAAAACGACTTTGAGGCCATCGAAGGCGCGCTGGAGCTCTCCCGTGCCGAAACCGTCCGGGAGGCCCGGCGAAGCACAGAGCTTTTGACGGACATTTCCCATCAGCTCAAAACGCCCCTGGCCTCTCTGCGCTTGTTTTTGGAGCTGGACGACGGCGCGCACAAGGAAGAAGCTCTGGCGCAGGCGGATCGGATGGAGGCGCTGATCTATGCCCTGCTCCGGCTGGAGCGCATGAGCAACGACGGCTACGCCTTCCGCTTCGAGGCGCGGCAGCTGGCGCCGCTGGTGCAGGAGGCCTGGGACGGGCTTCGGGTACGCTTCCCGGAGAAGCGTTTTTCCCTGACGGGGGACGCGGTACTCCGCTGTGACCCGGGCTGGCTGGGCGAGGCATTCTCCAATCTGCTGAAAAACGCCTGCGAGCATACGGAGCCCGGCGGCAGCGTATCCGTCGCCATTACGCAGACGGAGCGGGAGGTGCGGCTCACGTTTTCGGACGATGGGGGCGGCGTGGCCCCGGAGGAGCTTCCGCGTCTCTTTGAGCGCTTCTACCAGGCAAAGGGCCAAGCCCGGACGGGCTCCGGCATCGGCCTGAACATCGTCCGGGAGATCGTGACCCGTCACCACGGGAGCATCGTCCCGGAAAACAGTGACGGGGGCCTGCGCTTCACCCTCTATTTCCCCCGGCTGGAGCAGAGTCTTGCGAAAACGTAAGCTTGGCGTCACGCGGAAGTAAGCTTCCTGTGAGAGAATAGGGGCAGAAAGGAGGGATCTCGTATGGAGATCATTCGCAGCGAAAATCTGTGCAAATACTACGGCAGCGGTGAGGAGCAGGTAAAGGCTCTGGACGGGGTCACCCTGTCCATTCCCCAGGGCTCCTTCACCGCCATCACCGGGCCCAGCGGCTCCGGGAAATCCACACTCCTGCAGCTCTTCGGCGGGCTGGATCAGCCCACAGCGGGCAAGGTGATCTATCAGGACAAGGCCCTTGCGGACTATTCCGACAACCAGCTCTCCGTCCTGCGCCGCAGGCGCTTCGGCTTCGTGTTCCAGAGCTATCATCTGGTCAAGGAGCTGACGGCCCAGGAGAACATTCTGCTTCCGGTCATGCTGGACAAGCGCAAGCCGGACGAGGCTTATCTGCACCGAATCATCGAACTGTTGAAGCTGGACGACCGCCTCTCCCATCTGCCCGCCGCCATGTCCGGCGGCCAGCAGCAGCGGGTCTGCATCGCCCGAGCCCTGGCGAACAAGCCCGCCATCATTTTCGCGGATGAGCCCACGGGCAACCTGGACGGGCAGACCGGCCGGGAGGTGATGGCCCTGCTGAGGCAGATCAACCGGGAGCTGGGCGTCACCCTGCTGCTGGTGACCCACGACTTGGGCGTAGCCGAGCAGGCCGAGCGCATCGTCCACATCGTGGACGGCCGCATCGAGCACGACAGCGGAGGGAGCCTGCGATGAAAAAGCTGACTCTGAACCGGGTCGCCGGAGCGGGCATACGGGCCAATCGGCGGGACTATCTCGGCCTCGGCGCGGGGATTTTGGCGGCCATTTTTCTGACCTGTACGGTGGTGCTGACCCTGCTTGCCGTCTATGACGGCCACGAGGCCAAGCTGGACCGGGAATTCGGCAGGCAGGACGCCTTCGTCTATGACGCAGGGCCGGAGACCGGGGCCTCCCTCCGGCGGCAGGGCCTCGCTTCCGAGACGGGGACCCTGTACTATTTGGGCCGGAGCGAAGACTGCGCCGT
This sequence comes from uncultured Clostridia bacterium, assembly GCA_947167435.1. The sequence goes on from CAMVIC010000127.1 coordinate 2,174, forward strand.
GGGGTATTACGACGCAGGCGGCGCCGCTCTGGCCAACCGGCAGCTCTGGTCCGGCCGGATGCCGACAGCCCCGGGCGAGCTGGCTGTGGAGCTGGATCTTTTGGACAAGCTGTTTCCCGAGGCCGAACTGGGCGACAGCGTGAGCCTGGAGATCCAGCCCATCGACGGGGCGAAGGAGACCCGGACCTATACCCTGGTGGGCGTGGTGCTGAGTCAGGGCGAGCTCAGCGACGAAAAACTGCGCTCCGACTTCCCTAAGCGGGAGAACGTCGGTCTGCCTCAGATCTTTGTGAGCGCGGCGGAGCCGCCCTTTGCCACGGGCCGCACCGTTCGCATCCTGCTCCTGCGCTTTGCAAACGGCGCGGGGCTGAACGATGTGACCGCCGCCGCGGGGGGGCTTCCGGTCTTCCGGATCAGCCTCTGGGGCTGGTTCTATTTCGGACCTGCCCAGCACATGGAGGATATGGGGACCCTGGAATACCTGGCCAACTATGGCAGCTTTGGCGTCTTGGCTCTGCTGCTGGGCGGGAGCCTGCTGCTCTTTTCCATGCTGGGCGTCACCGCTGCCCTGGGCAGCCAGCTCAGCCGCAAGCGGGAGGAGATCGCCATGCTGCGGGCCGTGGGCGCCACCCGGCGGCAGATCCGCCGGATCTTCGGGCGGGAGAGCCTGCTGCTGGCCCTGCTGCTCTCGCCGCTTGGCGTCGGCGCGGCGGTGCTGGCCGTGCGAGGGCTCTGCACTCTGGCGCCGGATAGCCTTCGCTTCTGGCTGCCGCCCCTTGCACTGATCCCGATGCTGGCTCTGAGCTTCCTCTTTGTGCTGCTGGCGTCCTTCCTGCCCCTGCTGCGGGCCTCCCGCACCCGGCCCATGAGCCTCATCCGGGACACGGAGACCCTGCGCAAGGCAAGGAGCTTCCGGCCCAAAGCCCACTTCCGCCCCGCCCGGCTCATGGCCCTGCGCAGACTGCGCCTGCATCCGGTTCGCCAGCTGGGGATCTGCCTGCTCACAGGACTTCTCTGCCTCATGTCCTTCGCCGGGGTGCTTCTGGGCGGGGAGGCGATCCGCGCCATCCTGCCCCGGGAGAATGAGCCGGATCTCTCTGCAATGAACGGGGATCATGAGACCGTCTTCGGAGTACCGGACGATCTGCGCACGCCGATCCCTCTGATCTCCCTCTCGGACGCGGATCTGGCCCAGATCCGTGCCCTACCCGGCGTAAGCGCCCTTCGAAGGCAGTACCGGACCGTCGTCTTGCTGACAGACCGGCCGGAGGGCAACTACCTGGAACAGTGCGCGAAAAACGGGATCTTTTTCATCACCAACCGGAGCAGCGCCGATTCGCCGGGGGTCCGGGCGGCCATGAAGCTGCTGGACCTGGATGCTCCGCCCGTCACGCTTCCCGTGCTGTTGACCGACGAGCCGGAGCGTTACGTTCCGAATCTGACCGCCGGGGCCATCGACCGGGCGGCCCTGGATGCCGGACGGGAGGTCCTGCTCTGCCTGCCCGACTACTACTTGGGGAAAAACGAGTACGGCAATGCGATCTCTATGATGCCGCAGCCTGCTGACGAAGGCTGGCTCCATATCTCCAACGATGCATTTGCCTCGGGACAGGTGCTCTCCCTCTGTCAGCTCTGTGACGATCCGGAGGCGGACGATCACCTGGCCTCGCGCTCCGAGGCGGAGTATCTGCGCCTGTATCAGCAGGCGGAGCGCTGTCAGGCCACGGTGAAGGTGGGCGGGCTGATCAGCTCCCTGTTCGTGGGCGTCGAACCGCGCAACGGCTTTCAAGAGCCGCAGCTTATCACGACCCCGGCGGGCTTCCGGGCCCTGGGGCTTCGGCTGGGAAAGCTCAGCGACCTCAGCGTGTTTCTGGATCCCGGCACAGACGAAGCGACCTGCGCCTATGACTTCGGGCGGCTGGAGCGGATCGCGGCCCGGATCGGGACCCTGTATGTCTATAATAACGCCGCGGGCCGGGCGGAAAACCGACAGAAGGGGCAGGCCGGATTGATTGCCATCGCGGCAATCGTGGGGCTCCTGATCTGGTTCTCGGTCCGGGTCATTGCCGGGACCGGCATCCGACAGATGGAGGCTGAGCGAAGGACCATCGGCACGCTTCGGGCGGTTGGCATGAGCGGCAGTGTTCTGACAGTCGGCTATGGCCTGCAAAGCGCCGTCCAGGTGGGCGTCGGCTGGCTCCTGGCCGCGTCGATCTGCCTGATCTTCAGCCTTCAGAGTGTGGAGAGCAGCGTGCGGGATGTGCTCCCCGTGGCGTTCCTGGTCCAGCTTTTGATCGCCCTGCTGACGGCTCTGCTCTGCTGGGCGTCCATCGCCCGCCGGAGCCGCCGCCTGCTGCGGCGGAGCGTGATCGAAAATATCCGGGAGGTGGGATGATGCGCCGTCTGCTTTCTTTACTTCTGATTTTTGGCCTGCTGCTTTGCATGGTTCCGGTGTTCGGATCAGCCTTGGCAGAGACTGAGGCCTTCCGCCTGGCGGAGGACGCCATCCTCTACGGCATGGGCAACCGCTCCTGGGCCCGGGGCTACGCGCCGGAGGAGGCAAACGGATACTGGATCGGCTATTTCCCCGTCGCAAGCGACCGGGCTGTAGGCGAACTCACGGCCTGGCTGGAGCCGGAGCGGGAGGCGCTTTCGCCCTTCCAGCCCCAGAAGATGCGGGTGAAGCTCCGGCCCAATGCAGACGGCCTCTGGTCGGTTCGCCTCTGCTACCGGCTCTATGACGACCGTATAAACGGCGACTACCCGGCCAGGCTGCACCTGGAGGGACAGGACGCGGAGGGATGGCCCCTCCAAGCGGAGCTGCCCCTGGTGGTCCGCATCCGAGGCGGGCAGGACGACCCCGCCCCCGTGACGGTGGAGCTCCGTCTTTTGGAGGCCGCGCTGACCCAGGGCGAGCCCGGAAGCTGTACCCTCCTGGTGCGGAACACATCGGACAGGGCGGAGCTCACGGAGCTGACCCTGTCTTACGCGGAAAGCGCCGGGGAGCTGCTTCCGGCCCAGACGGACAGCCTCCGTCTGGAAAAGCTCCTGCCGGGCCGGGAACAGACCGTCACCCTGCCGCTCACAGTCCCGGCGGAGGCCCGGCCTGGCGCGCACCAGCTCCGGGTCTGCCTCTCCTACCGCACCCTGCGGGGGGAGGGCAGTACCGCGACCCTTCTGACGGTCCCGGTGGTCCA
>CAMVIC010000128.1 GCA_947167435.1 uncultured Clostridia bacterium
AAGGCGACGGAAATGATCGCCGAAGGTATCAACAGCATGAAGCTTTCCAAGTGGACGGTGCACACCAGAAAATAATCGCGGCATTTTTCAGTACATAGATAGGGGTAGTAGGGCCTTGGCGCAGGGCGGCAAAACGTCGGCCGGAAGCCTGAGCCGGGCGAGACCTCGATCATAGTAAAAGCGCAGGCAGTCCTGAGATCAGGGCTGCCTGCTTTTTCGCTTTTTTCGTATCTGTTCAGTCGTCCCTTTCCTGCGTAGGGCGGCCACCTGTGCCCTTTATGGGTAGAGCCCTGGCCGCCGGAAGCACGGAAAAAACAGGGAGCACGGCGGCCTGTGGTCAGGCCGCCCTACGGTGCGACTGAACAGATACCTTTTTTCGAGGATCAGTTGTTGATCTCCTCAGTGCGGTAGATGAACTTCACCGTACCGGTCATATCCTGGGAGAGACCGGTGAAGCTCTGGTAGGCGTTGGACACGGAGCTGATCCCACGCAGCCGGTCAAGCAGCGCGGGAAGCTTGCCTTCCACGGCCGTCAGAAGCTTGGAGATGCCTTCGTCGTAGAAGGTCTGCAGTCCGTCGGAGAGGGCCATCGCGCCGTCGCGGAGCTGGGTCACGCCGTCCTTCAGGGCAGGCATCGCGGCCTGCAGCCTGGCAATGCCGTCATAGAGCGAGGCTTGACCGTTGGCAAGGGTGTCCGCGCCGGAGCGAAGCGCAGCCGCGCCGGAGGCAAGCTTCCCGGTGCCGTCCGCAAGGCTCGCAGCGCCTGCGGAAAGCCGACCGGCACCGCCCGCCAACTCCTTCGCGCCGGAGGCAAGCTGCCCGGCTCCGTCCGCCAGAGCCGCCGCGCCGGTGGAGAGCTCGGAAGCGCCGGATCTTAGCGTTTCGCTTCCGGCCGCCAGATTCTGCGCACCCGTGGCCGCCGCACTGACGCCTTTCGTATAGGCCACCAGGCCGAGGTAGAAGGCGTTGTAGCTGTCCAGCGAGGTTTTCAGCGCGATGATCTTCTGCGCGCCCTCCGAGGCGGCTGCAAGCTGCGCCTGCACCTCGGGGCCCGCCATTGCGTCGGAGATCGCTTTCTGGATCTGCGCCTCCACGTTCTGGGCGATCACAGCCTGGATCTCCTGGGAGTTCATCTGCTGCTCCACCAGGGCAGCCACAGTCTGCTGCACCTGCTCACTCTGCATCTGCTGATCGACGGCGGCTGCAATCGCTGCCTGCGCCTCGGCGCTGATCTGACCGGCTTCGACGGCGGCATAATAGCTTTCCACGTCCAGACCGGTGACGGAAAGAATGACCTGCGCCTCGACGGTTTCCCGCACCGCCGCGGTGACCTGTTCTTCAACCTGCGCCTGCACTGCCGCAGTGACCTGCTCGGTGATGTAGTCGCGCTTGGCCTCCACCGCCCCAGTCACGGCAGCGAGCGCTCTTGCGTAAACCGCGTCTTCGTCCAGCGAGGCGATGAGGGCGTTCAGCACCTCCGCATAGTTGGACACCGTCAGGGTGGGGCAATCCAGCCCTGCGGCGGTGATCTGGGTTTGGGCTGTTGCAAGCAGGGTGTTGAACACCTGCAGCGCGCCGCCGCTCAGCGCGGCGCTGTTGGCATCCAGCTCGGCAAGGCCGTTGGCCAGCGCCTGGGCGCCGCCGGCCAGCTCGGTCGCGCCTGCGCTCAGGGCAGCTGCGCCGGAGGACACGGCAGCCGTACCGTCGTTCAGAGAGGAAGCGCCAGCCGCCAGGCTGTTCGCGCCGTCGGTCAGGGTTGCAGCGCCGGTGGCGAGCGTATTTGCGCCGCCGTTCAGTTCCTGCGCGCCTGAGACCAGGCTGCCCGTGCCGTCCGCCAGCGCTGCCGTGCCGTCCTTCAGCTTCCCTGCGCCGTCCGACAGCGCGTCCACGCCGTCAGACAACTCGTTGGTTTTTTCCAGCAGGGTGCAAAGGCCGTTGTAGAGGGCGGAGGAGCCGTCCAGAAGCTGGTTCATGCCCTCCGCCAGCTGATCCATAGAGCCCTCCAGCCCCTCGGCGTCCACCCGCTGGGTCAGCTTGTCGGGATCCAGCGCGTTGAAGGGCTCGTTTGTCACGATGGTGAGGCTCATGCCGAGGCTGAACTCGGTCGCGTCCGCGTTGATCTCCACCGCGCTCGGAAGCTCTAACTTGTCGCTTGCGATTCCCAGATCCTCCTGCAGGCCCGGGAAGGCCAGACCCACCGCAAAGGTGCGGCTGCCGTCGTTGATCAGCTTGCCGTTGGAAACGGTGACGTCGGAGAAGCGCGCGCTGTCCAGCATCAGACCGGTCAGCACCGCGAAGGGCACGTACAGGGTCTCCTGCTTGCCGTCGAGCTCGACGCTCTTCTTTTCGTTGTTGCTGAACTCGTAGCGGATCGTGACGTGGCCGCTCTTCCCGGCCATCTCCGCGGCGGAGCGCTCCGCGCCGTCCAGATAATAGCGCACCTTCATGGAGACGGGCGGGTTCTTGTCGGTGGTTCCGCGGTAGGAAATGGCTTTGCCGTCGGCGTTCCAGGTGAGGGAAGTTCCGTTCTGCGTGAAGGTCTCGCTGCCGTCCACGTTTTCAATGTCGGTGAGGTCGGAGACGTCGTGAATGGTCGCACGTCCCTCCGGGTTGCCCAGCCGATCGCTCACAATGACGCTCTGCACCGCGCCGGCGGCGTCGGTCAGAACGTAGACCGTCTCGTCCTTTCCCTCCGTGCCGGATACGACCCGGGTGGCGGGGGTCTCATAGTTCACAGTTGTCTGCGCCGCGGCTTCCGCCGGATCGGCGCTGCTTTGCTGCAGGCCGGCCGCCGCGCATCCGCTCAGCATGGTCAGGCACAGCAGGCCGCAGGTCAGTTTTTTCCATTGCCCTTTCATTTTGAAAAACCTCCTTACGATTCAACGGTTTTCGATATGACGCATACCCACCGTGGTGCTGCAGATGAGCTTGTCGCAGAGCAGAAGCAGCGCGGGCAGCGCAAGGATTACCATAAAGATACTGATGATGGCGCCGCGGGCCAGCAGCATACACATGGAGCCCACGATGTCGATGTCCGAATACAGGGCCACGCCGAAGGTGGCGGCAAAGAGGCCCATGCCGGAAACAATGATGGACGGGATGGACGTAGCCAAGGCGGTCTTTACCGCAGTGCGCCGGTCAGCGCCGCCGATGCGCTCCTGCTTGTAGCGGGTGGTCATCAGAATGGCGTAGTCCACCGTGGCGCCCAGCTGGATCGTGCTGATGCAGATCGGGGCGATGAAGGGCAGGCTCTGGCCCAGATAGTGGGGCAGGCCCAGATTGACGAAGATGGCGGCCTCGATGACCGTGATCAGAATGACCGGCAGCGTCAGGCTCTTTTCCACCACGGCGATGATGAGGAAAATCGCCAGAATGGAGATCAGATTGACCACCTGGAAGTCGTGATCCGTGGTTTCGATCATGTCCTTCATGCAGGGGGCCTCGCCGATCAGCATCCCGTTGGGATCGTATTTCTTGAGGATCCCGTTCAGCGCGTCGATCTGCGCGTTCACGGCGTCGCTGGCCACACGGCAGGAGGAATTGATCAGGATCAGCTGCCAATTCTCGCTCTTGAGCACGGAGCTGACCTTCTCCGGCAGCAGCTCCTCGGGGATGGCGGAGCCCAGCACGGATTCCAGCCCCAGCACGTATTTCACGCCGTCGACCTGCTCCATTTCCTTTGTCATGGCGCGCACGTCCTTGGCCGGCAGCTTTGCGTCCGCCAGCACCATGTGGGTGGAGGCCACGTCGAAGTTGTCCCGCAGCTTGTTGTTGGCGGTGACGAACTCCATGTCCTGGGGCAGGCACTCGCCCATGTCGTAGTAGACCTCGGAGTTGGTCTTTTCATAGCCGATCCAGGCGGGGGGGATCAGAATTGCAAACAGGATCAGAAAAACCGGGAAGATTTTGACGATGGAGCCTGCAGGCTTTTCCATGTTGGGGATCAGAGCCCGGTGCTTGGTCTTCTGCAGGGGCTTGTCGAGCACCAGGATCATAGCCGGCAGCACGGTCACGCTGCCCAGCACGCCCAGGATCACGCCCTTGGCCATCACAATGCCCAGGTCACGGCCCATGGTAAAGGACATGAAGCACAGGGCGATAAAGCCGGCCACTGTTGTAATGGAGCTGCCCAGCACGCTGGTGAAGGTGGCATGGATGGCGTTGGCCATTGCCTCGACCCGGTCGGATTCCCGTTGCAGCTGCTCGTTGTAGCTGTGCCAGAGGAAGATGGAGTAGTCCATGGTCACGGCCAGCTGCAGCACCGCGGACAGGGCCTTGGTGATGTAGGAGATCTCACCCAGGAAGTAGTTGGAGCCCAGGTTCAGCAGGATCATGACGCCGATGGACGCCAGGAACACGAAGGGCACCAGCCAGCTGTCCAGCAGCAGGAGCATGGCCGCCAGGGCCATGAGCACGGCGATGGCAACGTAGATCGGCTCCTCCTTCTCGCACAGATCCTTCAGATCGGTGACCAACGCCGACATACCGGAGACGAAGCACTGCTTCCCGGCGATGGAGCGGATCTCGCGGATAGCGTCCATGGTCACGTCGGCGGATGTGGAGCTGTCAAAGAAGATGGCCAGCATGGTGGCGTTGTCCGCGTTGAAGGCCTTGTAGACCTTTTCCGGCAGCAGCTCCATGGGAATGGAGAGATCCGCCACGGAGTCGTACCACAAAACCGTCTCAACGTGGTCTACGGTCTGGAGCTTCTCCCGCAGGGCGGACACGTCCTTTTCCGGCATATCCTCCACGATCAGGAAGGAGAAGGCTCCCTTGCCGAAGTCCTGCATCAGCAGATCCTGCCCCACCACGGTTTCCATATCCTTGGGCAGGTAGGTCAGCATATCATAGTTGACGCGGGTGTTGGCGTAGCCGAACACTGCCGGGATCATCAGCAGCACGGCCAGGATCAGGATCGGGATGCGGCATTTGACCACGCCTCGGGCCAGCCGCATGGAAATTTGTTGTTTCATATTCACGCCTCCTGTTGTCACCAATATACGCCCGCCCGGGAGAATTCGAAATATGCAAAGCGCCGCCCGTGTCTGAAATTCAGACACGGGCGGCGCTTTGCCCAAAGCCCTTTTTATTCCGCAACGCTCCGCCTTGCCATCTCCTCAATCATGCCCCGCTGGAGGGTGCAGATGCGGGTGACCTGGGCGTGGACGTCGGGCTCCATGCGGTGATCCAGCCAGTCCAGCACCACGCCGAAGCATTCGCAGACGTAGAAGCGGCCGATCAGATCCCGATCCTGGGCGGCGATTTTCAGATCCCGGAAGGCGGTGTGGCCGTAGTTGCTCACCACGTACTCGCAGACCTGCCAGAGGTAGCGTTCGAAAATATCCCGGTTCACGGAATTGTAGA
>CAMVIC010000129.1 GCA_947167435.1 uncultured Clostridia bacterium
ATGAAGACCGGCACGAGATCGAAATGGTCATGGGCCACTACGCCCTCCGTGACAATCCGCGCAATATGATGAAAAATCTGCAGTTCTTCGCTTTGGAGGAGCCGGATGTGTCGGTGGAATGGGGTGACCAGGGCCGTTTTGTGGGAGCGAAAAAAGTGAAAGCCTTCTTTGAGCGGGAAGCAAAGCGCCTGGTGTACGAGGGCGAATATCGTGTCCGCTGGCTGACCACACCGATGATCCAGATTGCTCAGGACCGGAAGACGGCGAAGTGCGTGTGGGTGGCCCCCGGTGCTGAAGCCATGGTTGACCCGGACGGAACTCCGCACCAGCTGTGGAACTTTGTACGCTTTGCGGTGGACTTCATCCGCCGGGATGGGCACTGGAAAATCTGGCATATGCGCATGTTCCAGGACGTCCGCTGTGACTTTGAGAAGGGCTGGGCCAAGGACAACTATAAATGGGTCTACCGGGGCAAGCACCCGGAAAGCGAACCCTGTGCGCCCACCTACGTCAATCCCGTGAGCCCCAGCTTTGTGCAGGAGGCAATCCCCGCCTGCCCCTGCCCCTATGAAAGCTGGACGGACGAGAGCTGGATCTTCGGGAAAGAGCCGCTCTACGGGAAAAAGAAAAACCCTAACGGCGTGTACTGAACAGCCGACAGGGACAAACCGTAAGTCCCCCGCCTGCAGGCGGGAAAATAAGCATACTGAAAGGAGAACACTATGAGCAAGCAAATCAAGCGCATCCTCAGCGTATGTCTGGTGCTGGTTCTGGCCATGGCACTCTGCACACCTCTCGCCTCCGCAGAAGGCAAGGATCCCTACACCGACGAGATCAAAATCGCATACCTCCCCAACACTCTCGCCTCTGGCAACGGTACCGTCTGGGGCCAGGCGGCCGGCGACGAGCTGGCCGGTTACGAAAACGTGACCTTCAACGTTTTTGACGGCAAAGGCTCTGCCCAGACTCAGAATGAGGTTATCAGCGAGCTGATCGTTCAGGGCTACGATGCTCTGATTCTTCAGCCTGCCGATCCCAGCGCACTGGCCGCTTCTGTTGCCCGCGCTGAGCAGGCCGGCATCAAAGTCATCACTCTGAACATTGGTGTTGAGGTTCCCCATACCGCTCACCTGATGGCTGCCAACATTGAAAGCGGCATCATGGCCGCCCGTCAGTTGGGTGAGGCCATGGGAGGTGAGGGCACCGTGGGTCTGGTGGATATCGCCGCCAACATGCGCGCCGTCGTCCTGATCGGCGAGGGCTTCAAAGAGACCATGGCTGCCGAGTATCCCAACATCAAGGTCGTTGCCGACTCCGAGGGCGACTGGACCGCTGAAACTGCCAATGCCGTTACTCGCGATTATCTGGCCAAGTACCCCGACATGAAGGGCATCTTCACCTGCGGCGACCCTGCTGCCATCGGCGCCATGCAGGCTGCCAAAGCTGCCGGCCGCGACGACCTGATGATCTGGGGCGTTGACGGTGAGAAGACCTGCATTGAGTACATTGAGTCCGGTGATATCGCCGGTACGGTCTATATTGACTACTACGACATGGGCAAGACTGCTGCCCGCTTCGCCCTCTATGCCATTACCCTGGGCGTTGACGGCTCCACCTATGAGGAGACTCCGCTGGTGAAGATCCCTGCCATCGCCGTCACCAGAGAGAACGCCGGCACCATCGCTCCCGACAAGCGCTGGTAATAAGCGCCGTTACGGACGCATTCGATTGAACCGCGCTCCGCGCATAGCTGAAACAGGTCTGTGCGCGGAGCTTTTTTTAGAGAATGTTGAGTACAGGAGATTGTACTTATGAATGAAACGCAAAAACGAAAACTGATTACCCTGGTAATGGTAATTGCCCTGGCCGTGTTCTTCGCACTGAAGACAGAATCCTTCTTCGCAATCAGGAACCTGAGCAATCTGTTCCGGGGAGCCTCCTATCTGGGCATCATCGCAGCAGGCCTGACCATCGTCATTATCGCCGGCGGCAACAACCTCTCGACCGGTGCGACCGTAGGCCTGGTGGCGATGATCGTATCCCGCCTGCTCTATGCTGGACTGCCGATTATCGTTTCGGTACTGCTGGGCTGCCTGGCAGGAGCCCTTTGCGGCTGGCTGGACGGGGTGCTGATTACCCGCTTCAACCTGCCTGACTTCGTTGCCACTCTGGCAACCAACTATGTATACAGCGGCGTGATCCTGATTGTGGCCTTCCGAAAGAACGGCCTGGTCACCACGCGGCCTATTATCGATCGAAATTTCCTGGCCCTGGGCGAAGGAATCGGACCGGTATCCTATGCGCTGATTGCCTGGGTCCTGACCGTCCTGGTGATCCAGTTCCTGCTTTACAAGACCCGCTTTGGCACCCATGTCTACGCCACCGGCACCAATCCCACGGCTGCCCAGATCACCGGTATCAACACCAAGCGCGTCAAGCGCATCTGCTATACCATCAGCGGCCTGACCTGCGGCCTGGCAGCGGTCTTCCTGCTGGGCTATGAAGGCGCGGCCTCCCTGAAAACCGGTGAGATCTACACCTTCAACGCGATCTGCGCTGCGGTCATCGGCGGTGCCGCGCTCTCCGGCGGTCACGGCGACGCGATGGGCACCTTCCTGGGCTGCATCTTCATGCAGCTCATCATGAACGGCATCTACAAGCTGAACCTGCCCTCTGAGTATCAGACGCTGCTTGTAGGGGCAGCCATCATTATCATGAGCACCTTCAACACGCTGTATACCCGTTGGTCCAACCGCCGTCTGCGTGAATTAGGCGCCAGAGAAGACAGGGGGGTGGCATGATGAGCAATAATGAAAAAGCGCTGGAAGTGCGTCAGATTGTCAAACGCTTTTCCGGCATCGAAGTTCTGAAACGTGTGGATTTTGACGTCCGACGGGGCGAAGTTCACGGCCTGATGGGCGAAAACGGCGCCGGGAAATCCACCCTGATCAAGATCATCACCGGCGTTTATCCCAAGGATGAGGGCCAGATCTTCATTGACGGGCAGGAGGTGGAAATCAACTCCCGTCAGGACTCCATCGACTGCGGTGTGTCCGTCATCTATCAGGAACTGAGCGTAATCCCAACCCTTACGGTTATGCAGAACATCTTCCTGGGCCAGGAACTGACACGGTACGGAATTCTGGAAAAGAAGAAGATGGCCGGGCGCGTCCGGGAGCTGATCGAGAGCTGCGGATTTGACCTGAATCCAAACGACTATGTGGAGAAGCTGAGTGTGGCCAAGCGGCAGATGGTGGAGATCCTGAAGGCACTGCTTTTTGACGCCAGAATCATCATTATGGACGAACCCACCGCTTCCCTGAGCGACAAGGAGTCGGACAAGCTCTTCGAGATCATTACCCGTCTGCGACAGCAGGGGCGCAGCATTATCTATATCTCCCACCGGCTGGATGAGGTTTACCGCATTGTGGACCGTCTCACCGTGCTACGGGACGGAGAGGTCGTTGGTGTGCTGCCCAAGGAAGAGATCGAACACCAGCGCGTGGTGCAGATGATGATCGGCAAGGAAGTAAAGGACCAGAGTGCGAAGGCTAATCCTGCCAGGAAGGACGGAAATGTGCTTTCCGTGCGGAATCTCAGCCGCAAGCCCTACTGGAACGACATCAGCTTTGATGCTTACGAAGGCCAGATCCTGGGAATCGGCGGCCTGGTGGGCTCCGGCCGCACGGAGCTGCTGCGCAGCATTTACGGCGTGGATGCCTATGACAGCGGCAGCATTCTCTATAACGGCGCCCCCATCAGTCGAAATGTCCATAAAAACATCCTCATGGGCATGGGTTATATTCCTGAAGATCGGCGCGGTGAGGGGCTGATTCCGCTGCTCTCGGTGGGACAGAATATCGCCATGCCGAACTATGATATCCTGACCAAAGGACTGAACGTGATCAACATCGCCAAGGAAAAGCAGATGGGCGAGGATATGATCCGAAATGTGGATATCCGACCGAATTTGCCGACGAACCCGGTGAAGAATCTTTCCGGCGGCAATCAGCAGAAGGTTGTGGTGGGCAAGTGGCTTGCACGTGACCTGAAGATCCTGCTGATCGACGAGCCTACCGTGGGTGTGGACATTGGCGTAAAGGGGGAGATCCATCAGATTTTTGCGGATCTGGCCCGGCAGGGCGTGATTGTCATTCTGGTCTCTTCGGATCTGAAGGAACTGGTCACGGTGGCGGATCGGATTCTGGTGCTGCATAAAGGGCGGATCTTCAAGGAAATCGCCAAGGAGGACGCCAGTCAGGAGAGGGTTCTGCTGGCTGCCTCGGGCGTGGACAAGGGGGACGAAACATGAACGGAAAACAGCTACTGAAAAAAACGAGCAAATTCTTTCTCCTGATTCTTCTGCTTCTGATCGCCGCAATCTTCGAGGGAAAGACCTTTTTCTCCTTTTTCAACATCATGAACATCCTGCTGTCCGTGTCGGTGTACGGCATTATGATCTGCGGCTCGATTTTTCCCCTGCTGGTGGGCGGCATGGATCTGTCCGTGGGCTCAATCGCTGCCTTTTCCGGCATTGTCGGCGTGATGACCATGACACAGGGAGGTTTCACCACCGGAAGCGTGGTGCTGGGTATTCTGGCCGCGGTTGCGGTGGGTGCGCTGATCGGCATACTCAACGGAGCAATTACCTACTATTTTGACGTTCCCGCTCTGCTGACCACCATCTCCACCCAGTATATTTTCTACGCGCTTGCCCAGCTGATCACGGCGAACCGAACTGTTTCCGCCGTTGGCTCCAAGGTTTTTGATTTTATCGGCAGCGGCACCATTGCCCGGATCCCATTCCCGATTTTCATCATGCTTGGCTTTACGCTGATCATCTATTTTGTGCTCAACAAAACCGCGTACGGCCGCAAGGTCTACGCCGTGGGCGGCAACCCGAAGGCAAGCCGGATGATGGGTATCCACCCGGGGAAGGTGATGATCACCGCCTATGTTCTCTCCGGTGTCACGGCGGCCATTGCCGGTCTGGTGCTGACCTCCATGAACACTATGGTGCGAGCCAATACCGGTTACGGCTATGAGCTGTATGTATTCATCGGACTTATGATCGGCGGCATCAATTTTGCCGGCGGCGAAGGCACAATCCAGGACGGCATCTTCGGATCCCTGCTGGTGGGTGTACTGAATAATGTCCTGATGATGGTTGGCATCGACGCCACTTACCACAAGATGATTCAGGGCATCGTCATCATCATTGCCGTCGCCCTGAGCGCCCGGCGAATTGCAAAAGAGAGCGGTCTTGACCGCAAAACCACATTCCGCCGTAAGCGGCTGTCCAAACAGGTTTAGGACGAAGAAGCAGGAACACAGAAAAGAAAAA
>CAMVIC010000130.1 GCA_947167435.1 uncultured Clostridia bacterium
ATTGCTCCCCGGCTTCCTCATATATGTATTGATTGCAAGGTTCAGCCAATATTGCACTGGCCGTGGCTGTTGTTCCCGGCAGCGGTTACGGTGCCGTCGGCATGCAGGCCGACGATATGCCCCTCTTCGATGTTGTCGCAGGGGCTGACCGCGATGCGGGTGATGTTCCGCCAGGAGCCCAGCTGAGACAGGAAGCCGAAGCTGCCGAACTCCCCGCCGGTGACCAGCAGGGAACCGTCAGAGCGAAGTCCCACGGTATAGTAGGACCCGCTGAAGAGCCTGACCACGTCCCGCCAGCCGGACACATCCCATTCCCCGTAGGGCTCGCCCTCATAGCCCCGGGTCACCGCACGTACGGTGCCGTCGGCCAGCAGGGCGGTGGGGACGTAGCGGGCCCAGCCGTCCACGGTAAAGCCCAGCTCCGCCACGTTGTGCCAGCTTTCCACCTCGTCTATCCTGGGATCTTCGGCATAATAATGGAAGGCGGCCACCGTGCCGTCCCGCCGCAGGCCGAACATGGAGTCGGAGGCGAAGTACAGCTTTTCAATGTTGGTAAAACCTCTGGAGGAGGGGACGACGGAGCCGTCGTTCAAAATGGCATAGGGGCCGTATTCCCCGGCAGCCAGCTCCCGCACGTTCCGAAGGCCCGGGAACTGCTCCATGCCCCAGGATTCCTCCTCGTCTTCCCGGCTGGTGCCGGCGTATTCCACCGTGCCGTCCCGCCGCAGGCCCAGAATGCCGAAGTAACCGGTGCAGATCTGGGTGACGTTCTGCCAGGAGGCGACACGGCTGTTCATATAGCGGTTGATCTCTGGATCCCGGGAGACCAGAACCACGGTGCCGTCGGAGCGGAGACCGGCGCAGAAGTTGTATTCCGGGTGCAGATCCGTGATGCCCTTCCAGCCGGACAGCTCCGCCTGAGTCCAGAGACTTTCATAGCCCCAGGGGTCATACCCGGCAAGACACAGGCTGCCGTCGGCCCGGTAACCCACCAGATAGGCCCAGCCCTTTTTCTCCATGCGCACCACGCCGTTCCAATTCGCCAGGGCGCGGGCCATGTCGACGTCGTCTCCGGCGAAAAGGGCGGTGCCGTCAGAGCGCAGGCCCACGGTATAGCCGTTGCCGGCGATCACGTCCACCACGTGGGTCCAGCCCTCGGCGGAGGCCTCGGCCGGGAACGCCGCCATGCCGATCAGTGCCGCCAGACACAGCAGAAGCGCCAGCGCGCGTTTTTTGGGAGCAGAATGCAGCCTGTACATGGGAATTCTCCTTTCATGCAGCGGATTGGAAAACGCCGGGACCATTTTTATTGTACTGTGTCCGCTGGGAGAAAGCAAGCCTTTTTCACAACATTTGCGCGAACTGTTTGTGCAGGGCGCACAAAAATGGATGGAGAGATTCCGGCGTTTTACAGCGGCTGGTTGACAAATCCTACAAGAGCTATTAGAATGTACCCGTCACGAAGGTGACGCAATCTGATTGATAAGGAGAAGACAAACATGAAAAAGTACTTAGCACTGCTGCTGGCGCTGATCATGGTCTTCGCGCTGGCCGCTCCTTCGGCCTTTGCCGAGGATGAGATCACGCTGGACGTCATCATCTGCCAGTACGGTCCCAACACCAACGACTGGTTCCTGGGCACCGGCATGGACGGCAGCAACTTCGTGGAGAAGTTCGAAGCCGAGAACCCCGGCATCAAGCTGAACCTGGAAGTCGTCTCCTGGAACGACGTGCACCAGGTTGTGGATACCCGGATTGCCAACAACAACGCGCCGGACATCCTGAACATCGACACCTTCTCCGAGTTTGTCCCCGACGGTCTGCTGATGCCCGTGAAGGACTACTGCCCGGAAGAGCTCTTCAACGATTTCTTCCCTGCCTTCATTGCAGAGTCCGTAATTGACGACACCGTGTGGGCCGTGCCCGACCTGGCCTCTGCCCGTGCCCTGTTCTACAATGTGGACATCCTGAACGAGGTCGGCGTGGAAGTGCCCACCACCTGGGCCGAGCTGGAAGATGTCTCCCAGGCCATCATCGACTTCTATGACGGCGAAGTGTACCCCTGGGGCATTGATATGACCACCGACGAAGGTCAGGCCTGCTTTGCCTACTACGCCTGGGGCAACGGCGGCGGCTTTGTGGACGCCGACGGCAACTGGGCCCTGAACAGCCCGGAGAACGTGGAAGCCGTCAAGTTCGCCGTGAGCCTGGTGGAGAAGGGCTACACCAACCCCAACCCCGCCACCCAGACCCGCTATGACCTGCAGGATATGTTCGCTGCCGGCAAGCTGGCCATGGTCATCGTTCCCAACCAGCTGCCCACCTATGTTGCTGATAAGGGCGGCAATATCAACATGGCAACCGCCGGTATCCCCGCCGCTGAGGGCAAGACCTCTTCCTCTGTGGGCGTTATGGACCGCATCATGGCCTTCAAGGACGATGCCGCTCCCGATCAGGCCGCCCGCAACGAGGCCATCGGCAAGTTCCTGGAGTTCTTCTACCGTCCCGAGAACTACGTGGGCTGGGTCAGCATGGAAGGCTTCCTGCCCGCCGTCAACTCCGCGGTTGAGGCTCTGGTCGCGGCTGATCCCTCCTTCGAGGCGTGGCTGGATGTTCTGGGCACCTGCCAGTTCTATCCCGCTGCCAAGGCTGAATGGGCCCAGGTCCGTCAGGGTGTTACCGCCGTTGAGCAGGAGGCTCTGATCGGTGGCGACGTGCAGGCCGGTCTGGATGCTCTGCAGGCGGAAGTCGCAGGCTGATCTGTTCTTGTGCGGAGCCGGCTGCTTTCAGCCGGCTCCGTTTTCTTTAAGGGGGTATTGCCTTTGAATACCGGTCTCAATCGAAGCAAGTGGACGCCCTATCTCTGGCTGCTGCCCAGTCTGGTGCTGATCGCCGTCTTTGTGGTTTTCCCGATCCTGATTGTCTTCAAGCTCTCCTTCAGCGAGATCTCCCAGGGCGGCGTGATCGGTGGCTTCATCGGCTTCAAAAACTATGCGGACGCCGTGCGCCTGCCTGCCTTCAAAACCGTCATGCTCAACACCCTCTGGTGGGTGCTGTCCGTGGTGGGGCTGTCCACGCTGCTGGGCTTTATCATCGCCATGGTGCTCAATCAGAAATTCCATGGCCGGAAGATCGCCCGGTCCATCCTGGTTTTCCCCTGGGCCACGTCCCTGGTGATCCAGGCCTCTGTCTGGAACTATATCATCAAATACGAATACGGCAGCCTGAACAACGTGCTGCTGAACCTGGGCATCATCAACCAGGCCGTCAACTGGCGCTCCAGCTATCCCGTTGAATTTGTCTGGGAGTGCGCTGTCGGCATCTTTGTTACCGTTCCCTTTGTCACCTTCTGTGTGCTCTCCGGCCTTCAGTCCATCGACGGCTCCCTCTACGAGGCGGCCACCATGGACGGCGCGGGCTTCTGGGGCAGGCTGCGCCACGTGACGCTGCCCATGGTGCGCCCCAGCTTGACCGTGAGCACCGTTTTGAATATCATCTATGTATTCAACTCCTTCCCCATTGTCTACACCATGACCAAGGGCGCGCCCAACCACAAGACGGACACCATGATCACCTATCTGTACATGCTCTCCTTCTATGAGCGGAAGAAGGGTCCGGCCACGGCCCTGTCGGTGATCGGCTTTCTGATCCTCTGCGTCTGCGCGGGGGTGTACATGATGGGCGTGATGCGAAAGGAGGAGACGCAATGAGCTCCCCCGAGATGAAAAAACAGACCCGGGGCGCCCTTGCGCTGCTGCTCCTTGGCCTGCTGCTGGCCGCCGCGCTGATGAGCCTGCCGCTTTTCAGCTTCACCGCCAGCGTCTATACAAAAAAATCCTCCAACACCTTTGTGGGCGACGAGAAATATCAGGCCGCCGTGGAGGAAATGGAGCAGGTGGCCGAGGAATACCGGGCCCAGGGCATGGAGGTGGAGCGGAGCGAAACCGTGCTGGAGCGGGTCAACTCCAAGGGAGAGACCACCTCCCTCATCACTTTCTCCCTCAGCCAGGTGGTCAGCCGGAGCCTTTGGCCCTTCCTGAAAACGGACTTCAGCGCGGGCTGGGTGCTGCGCCTGCTGGTGCTGTGCCTGGCGCTGACCGCACCCCTGGCCCTTGCCGGCTGCGCGGGCTCGTCGGCGCTGCTGCCCCGGTATTTGGACAGGCGCAGCCGCCTTCTGCGCAGTGCCGCCTGCGTGACGGCGCTGATGGCGCTGCTGCTGGTGCCGGTCTTCGTCATGTGCTGCAACTATACCTTTTCCCGCCGGCTGGGTCTGTATAACGCGGGCCTGCTCACGGAAGGGAAGGAGCTGCTCTTTGCCCGGATGGACGCCTTCCTTTTCGGCGGGCAGATGGGCGAGGGCGTGGAAAAGGCCCTCGCCGGGCTGAGCTATCGGGCCTCCGGCCTGGTGTGGCTGCTGCTTCCCCTGTGCTTTCTGGTGCTGCTGGCCGCGGTCCGGCTGCGCTTCGGCGGCGTGAAAAGCGCGCTGCTGCGGGGCCTGCTGTATTTCTTCGTGGTGGTCGTCTGCCTGGTGACGCTCTATCCCTATTACGTCATGCTGGTCACCGCCTTCCGCTCCAACGCCGAGACGCTGGACATGTACTTCCTGCACATGTTCCCCACCAAATGGATCTGGAGCAACCTGACGGATATCATCCATCGGGGCGTGCCCCGCTATTTGCTCAACTCCCTGCTGGTGGCCGGGGGAGCTACCGTCCTGGCCATGCTCTGCGGCGTGCCCGCGGCCTATGCCATGGCCCGCATGAACTTCAGGGGAAAAAAGGCCTTTCTGGGCTTTGTGATCATGAGCCAGATGTTCTCTCCGGTGGTGCTGCTGATCGGCATCTCCCAGCTGATGAACACCCTGCACCTCAACGACAGCATTCTGGGCCTGATGCTCATCAACGCCGCCTTCAACCAGGCCTTTGCCATCTGGCTGCTGCGGGGCACCTTCGTGTCCATCTCGCCTGAGATGGAGCAGGCCGCCCTCATCGACGGCTGCGGCACCATGGGCGCCCTGACCCGGGTGCTGATCCCCATGGCCGCCCCGGGCATCGTCACGGCGCTGATCTTTGTGTTCATCAACGCCTGGAACGAATACACCATCTCCACGGTGCTCATCTCCACCGCCTCCAACAGGCCCATCACCGTGGGCATCACCCAGTTCTCTTCTTTCAACATGATCGAGTGGCAGTACCTCTTTGCCGCCTCCCTGCTGGCGACAATCCCGGTGGTCATTCTCTTCATGTCCATCGAAAAGCACCTGACCGCCGGTCTGACCTCCGGCGGCGTCAAGGGCTGACACAAG
>CAMVIC010000131.1 GCA_947167435.1 uncultured Clostridia bacterium
CTGCCGTGAGTACCAGGGAAATCAAAAGGTTCTTTTTCAAGGTCAGCATGAATCTTCCTCCTTCCGCCGCCCGGACAGGGACGGCTCCTTTTTCGGCCTTCGTTCGCATCTATTCTATACGGTTTCCCGGCTCCTTTCAAGTACACAGTTTTCCCGGGCCGGGACCTGCGGAAAATCTCATGCCCGCCCTTGCTTGACGCGGGGGAAGAATCGAGTTATGATTGACTAAATATAATGAAGCGTTTGCGGAATGCTTTACAGAGGGAGATGGCGCAATGGCAGAGGAAAAACGCTTTACAAGGGCCACCTGGAAGATTATGGAGCAGCTTCTTGAGGTGGATAACCTGGAGGACGCGCTGGCGGGGAGCCTTGAGATTATCGTCGGCACCCTGAACAGCGAGGCCGGGGCAATCTGGCTTCTGGACAAGAAAACCGACCGGCTGAGCCCCATGTTCCACATCGGGCCGGCGGACATTTCCAATATCAGCGTGGAAAACGGACTTGGTCTTGAGGGCCTGGTCACAAAAACCGGCAAGTCCCAGATGGTGACGGACGCGGCCACCGACCCGCGCTTTGACGGCACTGTGTTTGACGACAACGGCCTTGTTACGAAGACCATGATCTGTGTGCCCCTCAACAATCTGCACGAGGTGATCGGCTGCGTGCAGATCGTCAACAAAAAGGACGGCAGCCTGTACGACGAAGACGAGCTGCAGCTGTGCGAGCGCATGGCGGCCCTTGCCGCCATCACCATAGAGGAAAAGGGCCTTCTTGTGGACCTGAGCGAGAAGAAGGAAGTTCTCGCCGTGCTGAAGGATGTGACGAAGGAATTCCCGTCCGGTGACGGTGTGCTGCAGGTTCTGAAGGGAATCAATCTGGAGATCTATAAAAACGAATTCGTCGTGATTCTGGGCGAGTCCGGCTGCGGCAAGTCCACCATGATGAACATCGTGGGCGGCATGGATTTTCTGACCGACGGGCAGCTTCTCATCGAGGGAAAGGACTTTTCCCACCCGTCGGACGCGGAGCTCACCAGATTCCGGCGGGAGTACGTGGGCTTCATTTTCCAGGCCTACAACCTGATGCCGAACCTGACGGCCCTGGAGAACGTGCAGTTTATCGCCGAGCTGGTGGACAAGCCCATGAGCGCGGAGGAGGCCATTGCGAAGGTGAAGCTTACGGACCGGGCCAACAACTACCCGGGGCAGATGTCCGGCGGACAGCAGCAGCGCGTCTCCATCGCCCGCGCCATCGTCAAGCGTCCGAAGCTCATCCTGGCGGATGAGCCTACTGCGGCGCTGGACTATACCACCAGCATCGAGGTGCTGTCGGTGATCGAGGAAATCGTCAAAAGCCAGGGGACAACCGTCATGATGGTGACCCACAACGCGGAGATCGCGAAGATGGCCGACCGTGTGATCAAGGTGCGCGGCGGGAAAATCTCCAGCATCAAGAAGAATCTGCGTCCGCTGCACGCGGAGCAGCTTGTCTGGTGACTGCCCATGAAGCCGACACAGTTAAAGGACGCCCTGCGCAATGTATGGAAGCAGAAAGTCTCGTATCTTTCCATCATCGTCATCGCATTTCTCGGCGTCACCACCTTCTTGGGCATCGACTATTCAGACGCCGCCCTGCGGAGAAACGGCTCCCTCATGTACAACGAGGCCCACTTCCGGGATATCGAGATCATGTCCACCCTCCTGCTGACGCCGGAGGATCTGGCTTGCATCGCCGCCACGGAGGGCGTGGCCCGTGCGGAGCCGGTCTGGCAGACGGACGCGAAGCTGTTTACCAAGGAATCCCGGCAGGACGTGCAGGTGATCTCTCTGCCGGAGGGCATCAATCTGCCCGAAGTCCTGGAGGGACGTCTTCCGGAAAACGCCGGCGAGTGCGCCGTGGAAGACAGTCTTGCCGGGAAGCTGGGTCTTCGCCCCGGTGACGAGATCGAAGCCCTGAACGTCAAAGGCGAGCCGGCGCAGTATCTGCTGCAAAACCGCTTTGTCATCACCGGCATCGCCAATCACCCGGACCACACAAGCGTGAGCATTCCGGACACGCCCTATGTGCTGGTCGTGCGGGACGCCTTCGACCGGGAGGCGCTGCAGGACTGCTTTATGAAGGCGGAGATCGAGATCGTAAAGCCGGAGGGAATGGACCGCTTCAGCAAGAGCTATGACGAGGCTGTCGCGGTGGTGATGGGCCGCCTGGAAACCCTCGCCGGCGACCGCTCACAGCAGCGGGATTCGGACATCCGGGGGCAGTACCAGGCGGAGATCGACGCGGGCAAGAGCGCGCTGACCGACGGGCAGACCGAGCTGGACAGTGCCCGGAGCGAGCTGGACCAGGGCTGGAGCGAGCTGACGGAGGGCGAGGGAAAGCTGGCCGAAAGCGAAACCCAGCTGTCCGAGGCGGACCAGAAGCTGGCGGAAGGCTGGCAGAAGCTGCTTGACGCCCGCGCCAAGCTGCTGCAGGCGGCGGAGGAGCTCACCGCGGCCAAGGCGGTACTGGACAAGGGCGCGGCGGAGCTTTCCACGGCGCAGCAGCAGGTGGCCCAGGCGAGGCTTGCGCTGTATGCCGGGTGGACCGCCCTGGAAGACGCCAAGGCGGAGGTTCGCGGCAATATCCGGGCTATGCTGGAGAGTATCGTGGGCGACACCTCCGGGCTGATCCCCTGGGCGGGCAGAATGGACGTGAACGTGGACGCGGTGAACGCCTCGGCAACGGATTTCTGGCTTACCACCAACTTTAAGCTGGACCTGAACAAGACGCTGGCCGAGAACATCCTGAACTTCGTCTATTCCGGCGATATCCCCGATGAAATCCTGCAGATTGTGCGCGGGCAGATGGAAGCAGGTGGCCTATGATGGGAAACAAAACAGTTTTGCGCGTCCTGACGCTCCTGCTGACGATGCTGCTGGCGGTCAGCTTCTGCTTCACCGCGTTGGCAGAAGGGGAAGACGGGGCGGAGACGCCGGCCCCGACAGAGACGCCGGCCCCCACGGAGACGCCGGCCCCCACGGAGACGCCGGCCCCCACGGAGACGCCGGCCCCTACGGAGACGCCGGCCCCCACGGAGACGCCGGCCCCCACGGAGACGCCGGCACCCACGGACACACCGGCCCCTACAGACACGCCGACGGACCCCACAGACCCCACGGACCCGACCGATCCGGAGGAGCCGGGATATGACAGGGAGAGCGTTCTGCAGGCCCTGGCCGACAAGCTGGTTTCACGGGTGCAGGAGTTTCAGAATATCTACAACACCCTGGCCTCCTCCTGCAGGGCGTGGAACACGAAGCACGGGGAATACTCCAAGGGCCTTTCCGCCTATGAGGAGGGCGCTGCCAAGTATTACGAGGGCTTTGCGAAGTATAACACCGGACTGAACGAGTATGAGCAAGGGCTGGCGCTGTATAAGGCAGGGCTGGAGGAATACGCGAGCAAGTCCGACGAATACAAGGCGGCAGTCGCCGCCCTGGAGGACGGAAAGCTTGAGCTGGCGGGAGGCCGCCAGAAGCTGGAAGAGGGAGAAACGGAATATGCCAGCGGCCTGGCCGAGCTTGCCAGCGGGCAGGCGAAGCTGGACGATGCCCAGGCAAAGCTGGACGCGCTGGACCCCAGCCGCTGGATTCTGCTGGACTGCCACGGCAATTCCAGCTTTGTGCAGCTGGCGCTGGGCAGCAGCAACCTCACCAGCCTTGAGATGACCTTTTCCATGCTCTTTGTCCTAGTGGGCGCCCTGGTCATCTATGCCACCATCAGCAAGATGATCGACGAACAGAGAAATCTGGTGGGCGTGGGAAAGGCGCTGGGACTTCTGAACCGGGAGATCTTTGTCAAGTATCTGATCTTCGGCGCCACCGCAACGATCTTCGGCACGGTTCTGGGAATCCTGACGGCGCGCTATGCCATGGAGGTCTACGTCCTCAAAAACAGCAACCAGTTTTACACCTTCGATACCACGACGCCGATCCTTGTCCCAAGGTCGACTCTGATCGCGCTGCTGTCGGGCGCGCTGCTGTCGGTGGCGGCGATCTGGTTTGCCTGCAAAAAGCTTCTGCGCTCCACGGCCATCGAGCTGATGCAGCCCAAGGTCCCCGCCGGGCGAAAGCGCGCCGGAAGGAGCGGACGCCATGTGCTGTCGCTGTACACAAGGTTGATCTTCCTGAACATGCGCAGTGATTTCCGGCGCGTTCTGGTGACCATCGTGAGCGTGGCGGGCTGCTGTGCCCTGGTTGTAATCGGCTTTACCCTGCGCTCCGGCGTGCTGGGCGCCCTGGAAAAGCAGTACACCAACATCGTGGATTACGACGGACGCATCAAATACGATTCCGAGGCGGAGGCGACCGCATCGGAGAGAATCCGCGAAATCCTGGACGAGAAGGGGATCGGCTATACGGAGCTCTATGACGGCGTAATCAGCTTCCACGTGACGGAGAATCTGGTGGGTGAGCTGCTCTGCGGCAATCTGGCGGAGATCAGCGACTTTTATCATCTGCGCGACTGGAAGACCGGCGAGCCGCTCCAGCCGACGGATGACGGCATCCTGGTCCAGAAGCGCACGGCGGAGACCTATGACCTGCAGGTGGGAAGCGAGATGGAGCTTGCGCTGGGCGGCACAAGGAATGTGAAGATCAAAGTCGCCGGCATCTTTGACAACTATATCGGCCGCATCATGCTCATGAGCCCCTCCTGCTATCGGGAGCTTGCCGGGACGGACTGCCCGACCAACGCCTTCTTCATCCGCCTCAACGGCGTTGAGGAGGCAGAGCTTCTTGAGAACCTGCAGAAGATTGAGGGCTTTGCCAACTACACCCGCTCGGATTCGGAAAAGAGCCTGTTTGCCTCCTCCTCCGCGCTGGTCACCGCCATTGTGGTGCTGTTTATCTTCATGGCGGCGGTGATGGCCGGGGTTGTGCTGACGAACCTCACCAACATCTATATTCTCCAGAAAAAGCGAGAGCTGACGATTATGCGCATTAATGGCTTTACCGTAAGGCAGGTCATCAGCTACGTATCCCAGGAGACGGTGATTACAACGCTGCTGGGCATTCTGCTGGGCATCGGGATGGGCGCGGGGATCGCCTATAAGATCACCCGGGCCATGGAGACGGTCTTCGTGCAGTACGACCGCAGCGTGTGTCTGCCCGCCTGGGCCTACGGCGCCGCAATCACCGTGCTCTTCACGCTGCTGGTCAACGTGGTGGTTCTGCGGCAGATCAAAGATCTCAAGCTGACCGACGTGGGCTGAGCACCCGCCGGACGGAAAAACAAAGAAACGGA
>CAMVIC010000132.1 GCA_947167435.1 uncultured Clostridia bacterium
GATTCATCGTCTCCGTGTGTAAATGGTGCCGTTGTTCCCGATCCCGTTCCTGCCCGGTCTCCGCGGCGTATCGGCCTGTTGGCCTGCTCTTATCCTTGCAGACTTCGCCCGGACCATATCCAATCGGACGGCTATTCAGTTTTCAAGGTGCATTGTGCGAGAGGGCGTTGTTTGCGAACCCAATGGGCCTGGCGAAAAAGTCCTCTCACTATGTTTGGACAAAGGGGTGCCAAAAAAGAAGTAGTTTTGAGAAATTTTTTCGATTTTTTGCCCTTCTGTGCCGTAAGCCAGGCGGATTCAACGAAGCCCTTCACTTGTTAAGCCATTGGAAAGGCCGTTTATGGGGGTGCTGAGATAAAATTTTGCGTCTGTTCGCCACTCCATCGCCCTCTGCGGCTGCAATCGTACACCCATCGTCACATGAGGAACAGGTCATGGGATGGCACCCTCCGAAATCGAAAAGTGCGGTTTCATGCGGGTTTGCGAGCTCGCAGGTTTTCTGTTTTCTGGCTGAAAGCGGCGAAAAGTGTTGAAAACGCTGGGTTTTCTGGGGTGACACGGGGTGGCACCCTGTTTGCAAAAAAAACATTTTGGTTTTCCGCGGTTCCGTGCGGCTACTTCGTTTATCAGCTCGTTGGGGAAAAAGTCCTCTCATCATACTTGGACAAAGGGGTGTCGTTTTGGGGGGTGTTCTGGGAAAAAACTTTACAAGTTCGCAAAATTTTTTCAGCAGAGTCATGCCATCCGCTCCTGTGAAGACTCGATCCACCACACTGTACGACTGCAGCCCAAAAGGATCTCTCACTCTCTTACCGCAACATGAGGGGCGAAAAAACGACACGTTTTTTCGGCTTTTCTCAAAATTTTTTTCGGCGTCCTCTTTCCTTACGGCCAGCATGCAGGATTGTCGCTTATACCGGCAATGGCCGCAGAACGCATAATAGAAAAGCAGTCCGCTTAATCCCTGATCGGGACAAGCAGGCCGCTGCCGATTGAAAACCGGATTATTCCGCAAAAACCGTCGAAAACCGTTGAGGAATCGGATCGAGTTTCGAGATGTCGGTTTTCGTTATCCGGGGCAGGACACCTGGGCGCTTTGCCATTTGAACCTTGTTTTGGAGCCGGGGAAAAAGCTCTCCATCGTTGGAGAAAACGGCGCTGGAAAAACGACCTTTGTGAAGCTGCTTATGCGGCTGTACGACGTTTCCGAGGGCGCAATCCTCCTGAACGGCTTGGATATCAGAGAGCTGGATCCGGATGCATATATGGCGATCTTTGGGACCGTTTTTCAAGACTTCAAACTGTTTTCGTTTTCTGTCAAGGATAATATCGCGCTTGGTACGCCATGTTCTGACGATCAGGCTGAACAGCTTTTGAAAACCGCGGGGCTTTCACAACGCATATCGACGCTTGAGAAAGGCATTCATACTTTTGTAAATCGGGAATTCGATGAACATGGCTTTGAGCCTTCCGGCGGAGAAGCACAGAAGCTTGCTTTAGCCAGAGCCTTATTCAGAAATGCGCCGATCATTATCCTCGACGAGCCGACCGCGGCGCTTGACCCACGTGCCGAATTTGAATTATACCGGCATTTCTCGACTATCATAGATGGTAAAAGCGCAGTATTTATTTCACACAGGCTCTCCTCGGCGCAATTCTGCGATAATATAGCTGTTTTTTCTAAGGGAGAACTGAAAGAATACGGCTCGCACAGCAAATTGATCGAGAAAGCGGGGATATATGCAGATTTGTACGGCCTGCAGGCGCAATTCTACAAATAAAGAACACGGAAGTCTATCCATAAGATTCGGACAAGGCGAAAATCCTGTCACGCAAGCGGCAGGATTTTCGCCTTGTATCCTTCATTTTTCAGTTTTCCTAAATCAGTATCCCATTGCAGTGGTCGATCTCATGCTGGATGATCTGGGCTGTCCAGCCGGAAAAGGTCCGGAGCCGGGTCTGGAAGCGCTCGTTCTGATACCGCACCTTGATCGTGCGGTATCGTTTTGTTTTGCGCGTTCCGGCCAGGGAAAGGCAGCCCTCCTCGGCCTCATACGGCCCGGCGCATTTGACGATCTCCGGATTGAACATGGTCATGTACTTGCCTTCGTTGTCGAAGACGATGATGCGCTTTGCGGCGCCGATCATATTCGCCGCCATGCCCACGCAGCCGTCCCGGTGGGCGGCCAGCGTTTCCAGCAGGTCCTCCGCGACGTTCAAATCCTCCGCCGTGGCGGGCGCGGACCTCCGCGCGAGAAAGATCGGGTCTTTCACAATGGGTCGTTCCATACTGCTGTCCTCCGTTTATTCGCTGTCTGCCGCCGCGAGCTCCGCCAGCAGGCCCTCGCAGCCTGCCAGAATATCGTCCCACGCCGCGTCAAAATCGCCGGTGTACCAGGGGTCGGCGACCTCCTGTCCCGGTCTTCCCGCATGGTCGAGCAAAAGCGTGATCTTCCCGTCAGGGTCTCCTCCGGCGATCCGCCGGATGTTCCGGACGTTGGCGTGATCCATGCCGAGGATGCGGTCAAAATGCGCGTAGTCCCGCCGCGTCATCTGCCGCGCGGCGTGGCCCGCAGGCGGGTACACGGGATTGCCGAGCTCCTCCCAGCTCGTGGCCGCCGAGGCGATCTCATAGGCATCCGCCGGCCCCTTTTGACGCACCAGCTCTTTCATCACGAACTCGGCCATGGGGCTGCGGCAGATATTGCCGTGGCAGACGAAAAGAATTCTGACCATTTTTGATCTCCTTCTACCTGAATTCATCCCGTATACGCGTCCTCCGCTGTATTCGCAAAGTCCTGCTTCGCCAGCCACGCGGCTTCCTCGTCGTTCTCCGGGAGGTCGATGCGCTCGATCCTGAAGATGACCGGGCGGGTGCCGTCGTTGCAGCAGGCGATCATCACGCGGTCGTCGTTTGTCCAGCCCTTCATGATAGAGCCGCCCTGCAAAGCGGTGTAGACGTAGCGGCTGACGGCGTCCCAGGCCTCGCCGCAGAATTTTCCGTTCATCAGATGATAGAAATCGTCCTGCTGCGGTGTGCGTTTGAGGAGAAACGTATCGCCCGGCTTAAAGAAGGGACAGGGACCGGATTTGGGGTCGGCCAGATACTGCGCCTGAAGCTCCGGAAAACACTTTGTTTCCAGAACTGTGATTTTGCATTCATGCTGCATGGGTTGCCTCCCTGATCAGATAAATTTTCCCGTGACGCTGTCTTTGCAGGCGCGGATGTCCTCCGGGGTGCCGCAGGCGACGATCCTGCCGCCGTCCTCGCCGCCCTCGGGGCCCATGTCGATGATATAATCGGCGGCGCGGATCACGTCCAGGTCGTGCTCGATCACCACGACGGTGGCGCCGTGGGCGATCAGCGTGCGGAACACCTGAAGCAGCGTCTCCACGTCCTGCGGGTGCAGGCCGATGGTGGGCTCGTCAAAGACGAAGACCGAATCGGCCTGCTGCCGGCCCATTTCGGAGGCCAGCTTCAGCCGCTGCGCCTCGCCGCCGGACAGTCCAGGCGTTTCCTCGCCCAGCGTCAGATACCCAAGGCCGAGGTCCCGGAGCGTTTCCAGCCGTTGGGCGACGGCGCTCATGTCCCGGCAGAATTCCAGCGCCGTGTTCACGTCCATGTCCATCAGCGCGGGGAGGGACGCCTCCTCACCAGCCTTGTTCCGATAGCGAATCTTCATCGCGTCCTTCGCGTAACGTGAGCCCCGGCAGTCCGGGCAGGGAATATCCACGTCCGGCAGGAACTGGACGTCCAGGGAGATCTGGCCCGTCCCGTCACAGACCGGGCAGCGCAGGGAGCCGGTGTTATAGGAAAAGTCCCCGGCCTTGTAGCCGGCCTGCTTCGCCGCCTTCGTCCGGGCGTAGCACTTGCGCAGCTCGTCGTGCACGTTGGCGTAGGTGGCAACGGTGGAGCGCACGTTGATCCCGATGGGCGTGGCGTCGATCAGCTTGATGTGCCTGATGCCCTCCGCCTCGATCTTCCGGATATGCTCGGGCATTTTCTTCCCGTTGCACAGAGAATCCAGCGCGGGGACCAGGCTTTCCAAAACCAGCGTGGTCTTTCCAGAGCCGGAGACGCCGGTGATCGCCGTCAATCGGCCCTTGGGGATCTTCACGGAAAGGGGCTTGACGGTGTGGATGCGGTCCGTCTCCAGATGGATCGCTCCATTGGCGAACAGCTCCCGGCCGGACGGCTTCCGTTCCACCGCCTGCGCCCCGGAGAGGTACTTGCCGATCACGGAAGCCGGATCGTGCTCAATGTCTTCGATCGTCCCTTCCGCAATGACCATGCCGCCCTTCGCGCCGGCCTCCGGCCCCATTTCGATGAGCCAGTCGGCCTCCTTCAAAATCTGCACGTCGTGATCTACCAGCAGCACGGAGTTGCCGTCCTTGACCAGATCGCGCATGACGCCGTTCAGTCCGACGATGTTGGCGGGGTGCAGCCCGATGGACGGCTCGTCCAGCACGTACAAAACGCCCGTCGTGCGGTTTCGCACCGCCCGCGCCAGCTGCATCCGCTGTCGCTCCCCGGTGGAGAGGGTGGAGGAGGCCCGGTCCAGCGTGAGGTAGCCCAGACCCAGGTCCATGAGCCGCGCCGCCACCTCCAGATAGGATTCGCAGATGTTCCGCGCCATGGGGCGCAGCTCCTCCGGCAGGGAAGCGGGCACCGCTTTGACCCATTCGATGGATTCCTTCAGCGTCATCTCGCAGGCCCGGTCCAGGGAGATCCCCATCAGCCGGGGCGCCCGGGCGGCCTCCGAAAGCCTTGTCCCATGGCACTCGGGGCAGACGTCCTCCTTGAGGAACTTCTCCACCCGCTTCATGCCCTTTTCGTCCTTGACCTTGTTCAGGGCGTTGAGCACCGTGGCCGTGGCGCTGTAATAGGTGAAGTCCATTTCCCCGGCGGTTGCGGTATCCGCCTTCTTGGGCCGGTAGAAGATATGCTTTTTGACCATGGGACCGTCGTAGACGATCTCCTTTTCCTTTTCCGTCAGGTCCCGGAAGGGAATGTCCGTCCGCACGCCCATGGCGCGGCAAACGTCGGTCATCAGGGACCACATGAGGGAATTCCAGGGGGCGACGGCGCCGTCGTCAATGGAAAGGCTTTCATCCGGAACCAGCGTGCTCCGGTCCACGGTGCGGACCGTTCCGGTGCCGCCGCAGCACTTGCAGGCCCCCTGGGAGTTGAAGGCCAGATCCTCGGCGCCGGGGCCGTAAAAATGCTCCCCGCATTCCGGACAAACGATTTCCTGCATC
>CAMVIC010000133.1 GCA_947167435.1 uncultured Clostridia bacterium
CATCTCCGCCTGGAGGCCCGCCTGCGGGAGGGCGCCTCCCTGAAACAAATATAGGATTTTCCGATCCCTGCGGATCTGAAAATACAAGACCTCAAGGGCAGCAGCGCATAATCCAAGCTGGAGCAGATTCCAAGAAAATCCGGATTCTGATAATGGCACTTTTTCGCAGGAATACTTTGTGTATTTCAAGAAAAAGTGACGAAATCAGGGCACGGATTATCCGGAAGATGCCAAGCGTAGATTGTGCGGTGTTGCCCAAGAAAAAAATGAAAAAGGAGAAATCAGCAATGAAAAAGGTATTAGCACTTGCTCTGGCGCTGGTCATGGTTTTTGCCATGGTACAGTTTGCCCCTGCCGCTTCCGCCGCCCAGGACGGTTCCGTCTACTGGCTCAACTTCAAGCCTGAGCTGGACGAGGCTGCCCAGGCCCTGGCCGCCAAGTACACCGAGGCCACCGGCGTTCCCGTCAAGGTCGTCACCGCCGCCTCCGGTACTTACAGCCAGACCCTCACCTCCGAGATGGATAAGTCCGCTGCGCCCACCCTGTTCGTCATCGGCAACCAGGCCGGTGTGAAGGACTGGGGCGAGTTTGCAATGGACCTGACCGGCACCCCCATCGCCGAGGAGCTGAGCACCGACGCCTACAACCTCTATGACGAGGACGGCCGTCTGGTCTCCATCGGCTACTGCTACGAGTGCTACGGCATCATCGTCAACCCCGACCTCATCGAGAAGGCCGGCCACAGCATGGACGAGATCAAGAACTTTGAAGGCCTGAAGGCTGTCGCCGAGGACATCCACGCCCGCGCCGACGAACTGGGCTTCGATGCCTTCTCCTCCAGCGATATGGACAGTTCCTCCAGCTGGCGCTTCACCGGCCACATGATCAACCTCGAGTATGTCTATGAAGAGCGCGAAGCCGGCGCCGTCTGGACCGAGTGCCCCGCAACCCTCACCGGCAACTACATGGACAACTACAAGAACCTGTTTGACCTCTGCATCAACAACAGCCTGACCGATCCGAAGGATCTCGCCACCGGCGGCCACGATGCCGAAGCCGAGTTCAAGTCCGGCAAGGCGGCCTTCTTCGTGAACGGCTCCTGGGAGTATGCGGCTGTCTCCGCCGATGTCCCCAACGCCACCATGATCCCGTACTACTGCGGTGTGGAAGGTGAAGAGAAGGCCGGTCTGAACTGCGGCACCGAGAACTGCTGGGCCATCAACGACACCGCTTCCGACGCCGACAAGCAGGCCACCATGGACTTCATGGTGTGGCTGGTCACCGATCCTGAGGCTTCCGCCGTCATGGTGGAGCAGCTGGGCGTCCTGCCTTACAAGCACGTTCCCGAATCCGCCAACGGCTTCCTGGCCGCTGCCGCCGCCTACTCCGACGCCGGCTGCTACGTGATGGACTGGGCCACCAACTACCAGCCCAACGTGGACGCCTACCGCGCCGCCCTGGTTTCCGCTCTGAACGCCTACAACGCCGACCAGAGCGAGGCCAACTGGGAGCTGGTCAAGACCGCTTTCGTGGATGGCTGGGCTGTCCAGTACCAGGCCGCCAACGGCTGATTTCCGTAAATCGGAAAAGATCCCCAATATGTGATTTAAGCAGCGGGGCGGGCGAGTTCGTCCGCCCCGTTTCGTTTTGAGAAAAAGGAGTGGATCGTTTGAACAGGGGAATCTTCAAAAATCCTCTTCGCCGCTGGTGCTGGCTTTTCCTGGGCCCGATCACGGCAGCCTTTGCCATCGGCTTTGTCTGGCCCTTTATCCAGGGCATCTATCTTTCCTTCTGCAAATTCAAGCTGATCAGAAACGCCACATTCATC
The DNA here is from genome assembly GCA_947167435.1 of uncultured Clostridia bacterium. The sequence goes on from CAMVIC010000133.1 coordinate 1,829, forward strand.
GGCCTTGGCAACTATGCCACCGCCCTGCATGACGCAAGCTTCATGCACGCCTTCTGGTACACCGCCCTCTTCGCCGTGACGAGCCTTGTGTTCATCAACGTCCTGGGCTTTGCCGCCGCCTATGCCCTGACCCAGGGCATCCGGGGCTCCAACCTGTACCGCACGGTCTTCTTCATGCCGAACCTGATCGGCGGCATCGTGCTGGGCTATATCTGGTCCATGATCTTTGACGGCATTCTCTCCCGCTACGGCACCTCCATCCTGATGGAGACCAAATACGGCTTCTGGGGACTGATCATCCTCATGTGCTGGCAGCAGATCGGCTATATGATGATCATCTACATCGCCGGGCTTCAGGCGGTGCCGGAGGACATGCTGGAGGCCGCCAAGATCGACGGCGCCACCAAGGCGCAGACCCTCTTCCGGGTGACCATCCCCAACGTGATGCCCTCCATCACCATCTGCACCTTCCTGAGCCTGACCAACGGCTTCAAGCTCTTCGACCAGAACCTGGCCCTGACCGGCGGCCAGCCCTTCATCATTCAGCCGGACGGCTCCTCCATCAAGACCACCGAGATGCTGGCGCTGAACATCTATAACACCTTCTACAGCTCCAACTCCGCGTCCAAGGGCGTGGCCCAGGCGAAGGCCGTGCTCTTCTTCATCCTGGTGGCGGGCATCGGCCTTGCCCAGCTCGCCTACACCCGCAAGAGGGAGGTGCAGCAGTAATGGACAAACAGCAGACCCTGACCGCCGAGCGCCGCCGGAAGACCATCCTGTCCGTGGTGCTGGCCGTTATCTGCATCATCTATGTGCTGCCGGTGCTGACCGTGGTCATCAACTCCTTCAAGGTCAACACCTTCGTCAAGACCGACACCTTTGCCATCCCCACCGGAGAGATGTGGGCGGGCTTTTCCAACTTCATCAAGGGCATGACCTTCGGCAACTATCCCTTCTGGAAGAGCGTGGCCTACAGCGCGCTCATCACCGTCAGCTCCACCGTGCTGATCCTGCTCTTCACCTCCATGGCCGCCTGGTACATCGCCCGGGTCAACTCCCTTGCCTGCAAGGTGATTTACTATCTGTGCGTGTTCTCCATGGTGGTGCCCTTCCAGATGGTCATGTTCACCCTGTCCAAGACCGCGGACAATCTGCACCTGAACACCCCCTGGACCATCCCCGTGGTGTATCTGGGCTTCGGCGCGGGCCTGTCCATCTTCATGTTCGTGGGCTTTGTCAAGTCCATCCCTCTGGAGATTGAGGAGGCCGCCTCCATCGACGGCTGCGGCCCGGTCCGCACCTTCTTCTCCGTGGTCTTCCCCATGCTCAAGCCCACCATGATTTCCGTGGGCATCCTGGAGATCATGTGGGTCTGGAACGACTACCTGCTGCCCTATCTGGTGCTGGACATCAACGAATACCGCACCATCCCCATCCACATCCAGTATCTGAAAGGCAGCTACGGCACCGTGGACCTGGGCGCTACCATGGCCCTGATCCTGCTGAGCATCATTCCGGTGATCATCTTCTACCTGATCTGCCAGAAGCACATCATCAAGGGCGTTGCCGCAGGCGCGGTAAAGGGATAAACCTACTATTTAATAAAAGCAAATTAATAGAATCTTGCGCGGACGGCATTCCGTCCCCATAGGAAAAGAGTGTGATTGTTATGGACCGCAGCAGCGGAATATTAATGGCCATGAGCTCACTGCCCTCCGACTACGGCATCGGCACCATGGGCAAATGCGCCCGGCAGTTTGTGGATTTTCTCAAGGCGGCCGGACAGAAATACTGGCAGCTTCTGCCCCTGGGCCCCACCAGCTATGGGGACAGCCCCTATCAGTCCTTCTCCACCTTCGCCGGCAACCCCTATTACATCGACCTGGACCAGCTGGTGAAGGACGGGCTGCTGAAAAAGAAGGAGCTGGAGGGCGACTGGGGCGGTGACGCGGGCCGCGTGGACTACGGCAGGCTCTATGAGCGCCGCTATCCGGTGCTGCGCCTGGCCTATGAGCGGGGCAGGGAAGCGCTTTATCCGGCGATGGACGTCTTCCGGCGGGAGAATCCCTGGGTGGAGGACTATGCCCTCTTCATGGCGGTGAAGCGCCATTTCGGCATGCGCTGCTGGACCGACTGGCCCGACGAGGGCATCCGCCTGCACCGGCCGGAGGCCGTGCGGGAATACGGCGAAAAGCTGAAGGACGAGGTGGACTTCTGGGTCTTTCTCCAGGTCGTCTTCTTCCGTCAGTGGGAGGCCCTGCGGGCCTATGCCCACGAGCGGGGCGTGCAGTTTATCGGGGATATCCCCATCTACGTGGCGCTGGACTCCGCCGACGTGTGGAGCGAGCCCAAATACTTCCAGCTGGACAGCGAGAACCTGCCCACTCAGGTGGCCGGCTGCCCGCCGGACGCCTTCACCGAGGACGGCCAGCTCTGGGGCAACCCCCTCTATGACTGGGACGCCATGCGCGCCGACGGCTACGGCTGGTGGATCCGCCGCATCGACGGGGCGAAAAAGCTGTACGACGTGCTGCGCATCGACCACTTCCGCGGCCTGGAGAGCTATTGGTCCGTCCCCTACGGCGACGCCACCGCCCGCGGCGGCCAGTGGAAGCCCGGCCCGGGCATGGGCCTGGTGGGCGTGCTGCGTTCCTGGTTCAGCGACCTGCCCTTTATCGCGGAGGACCTGGGCTATCAGACCCCGGAGGTCAAAAAGCTTCTGGCAGACTCCGGCCTGCCCGGCATGAAGATTCTGCAGTTCGCCTTTGACGCCCACGGGGATTCGGACTATCTGCCCCATCTGTGCGAGCCCAACAGCGTCTGCTACATCGGCACCCACGACAACGAGACGGTGAAGGGCTGGCTGAAGGTCACCGGCCGGGCGGACCGGGACTTTGCCCGCCGCTATATGCACATCACCGACGACGAGGGCTGGAACTGGGGCATGATCCGCGCCGGCATGGCCACCCCCTCCCGGCTCTTCGTGGTGCAGATGCAGGACGTGCTGGAGCTGGGCAAAGAGGCCCGGATGAACACCCCCGGCAAGGCCAGCGGCAACTGGCAGTGGCGGATGCAGCCCGGCGCCCTGGACAAGGCCCTGGCCAAAAAGCTCCTGCTCTATACCAAAACCTATCGCAGAGCCTGACAAAGCAAAAAAACCGAGGCAATCCGCCTCGGCTTTTTGCGTTCGCATAGCCTTCTCCTCCAGGAGAAGGCTTTTTCGTCGCCTACCAATTCATAACTTTTCCATTTTTGGGCTTGGCTTTTAATAGTTAGTCTACAGCGTTTCCTGCGTTTTGAGACAGCCTCTTTGTTTGCTTATTTCAGTTCATACAGCCCGGTGAACTTTTTCTCCAGGTAATCCAGATAGTAGTTCACGTTCAGGCTTT
>CAMVIC010000134.1 GCA_947167435.1 uncultured Clostridia bacterium
AAAAAAGGGGACAGTGTGACACTGGTGTGAGAAAGCCTGTGCTATTCTGGCGCCGTAGACAGGAAATCAAAAATGATGAGAAGTGCAGGAGGCGCACAGATGATGAGGATAAAGCTCAACGACCGGGAACTGGACATGGTCGCCGGCGGCAGAATCAGCAAGGACGAGGCGCTGACCCGGGTACTGGTCCACGCAAAGGTGAACAAGGAAGATATCCACTATAAGGAAGTGGAGCGCAGCTGGGACAATGGGATTCAGATCTATGAGATCAGCTTCGTACACAACGGGATTGCCTATGAATACGACGTGGATGCGGAGACCGGCGATATCCTGAACGCGGATTCGGACTACTGGATGTAAGAAAACACAGTGTGACGCTTGTGTGAGAAATGCTGTGTTAAGATAGGCTCACAAAGCAAAAAACAAAGCACAGGTACACAACATACAATACAAAAAAGGAGATTACGAAAATGGAAAAACTGAACGACCAGATGATGGAAAATGTCGTCGGCGGCATGATCACCGAGGACGAGGCCCTGGCAAGCGCACTGGAGAAGGCCGGACTGAAAAAGGAACAGCTGGACTTCATGAAGCGGATCGACCTGGACTATGAGCACGGCCGGAAGGTCTACGAGATCGAGTTTTACGTGGACGGCTTCGAGTACGAGTTCGACGTGGACGCAGAGACCGGCAAGGTCCTGAAGTTCAAGAAGGATTGGGACTGAGCAGATAGAACTGTGTGACAATTGTGTGATGGAAGCTGTGCTATCCTGAACACACAAAGGCAAGAGAAAAACAAAACAAAAAAACAACGAAACAACAATCTGAAAGGAGATACGAACATGAGCGAACTGGAAAAGAAAGTGGAAGCCCTGGGCGACGAGGAACTGAACGAGGCTGTGGGCGGCATGACCGCCAACTACCGCGCGGCCCTGGACGTGATGGAAGGCCGGTACGGCAACGGCGAGGAGCGTCGGCGCAGACTGACGGCAGCCGGATACAACTACGAGGCAGTGCAGCACCTGGTGAACGGTCTGGCCAAGGGCTATGACAGAGTCGCCAGAGACGTGATCGACGGCAAGTACGGCAACGGCCAGGCCCGTGTGAACGCGCTGCGCGCCGCCGGCTACGACGCCGCCCTGGTACAGGATCTGGTCAACAACCTTCTGTGGTAAGGAACAGACAACAAACAAATCATTATAATTACGGAGGATAAGAAAAATGTCTGATGAAGTGAAAATCAACGACAGCGAACTGGAAGCTGCAGTCGGCGGCGCCGGCGGCTGGGAGCAGTATGCAAAGGGTACTTTCGTCAACTATGGCAGCTACATCGTTTACACCGTGGCCCGGGGCGACGTGCTCTCCGGCATCGCGATCCGCTTCGGCGTGACCGTGGCCCAGATTCAGGGCTGGAACAGCATCAAGAATCCCAATGTGATCAGCATCGGGCAGAAGCTCACCATCTACCCCACGATTATTCGCTGAGCATGGAAAACGGATCCCCCGCTGCCACAGCGCAGCGGGGGATTTTTTTGCAAGGAGTGTCGCAATGAGAAAAAACCTTATGATCGTTATCAGCATCCTGCTGTGCGCCGCGCTGCTCACCGGCTGCGGACAGAAAGCGTCGGGCGTACCCGCCGCGACGGAGCAGCCCCGCAGCGATGCCACCGCCGCGCCCGAGGCGCAGCAGACCGTCTGGCAGGCGCAGTTTGTGCCCCTCAAATCCGGGGAATTGCAGGCCGGACTCCGGGGCGGCGCCGCCAGAGGAGAGACGCTGTACTACGTAAGCTCCGGCGTGATCGCCGACGAGACGCCCGAGGGCGTCACCCCTGAATGGCCGGAACAGTACTGGGTCTACGGTCCGATCCTGGTGAAGACAGGTCCGGACGGGGCGGTGGAGACCATCCCCTATACGCCGGAGAAGCCGGAAGCTGAGCCCGGGGTGAACAGCGGCGTGATGTTCGAGCGCCTTTCCGCCGAGGCGGACAGCAGCCTCTGGGTCCTGGAAAACCACTATCGGGTTGACGAGCAGAGCGGGGCCGGCCGGGAGGAGAAGGTCCTGGTTCATCTGGGCGAGGACGGCAGCGTGCTGAACACGATCCCCCTGCATGGGCTGGCCGCCATTGAGGCAGGCGCGGGCAGCGCTGCGGGAAGCTATAGCTTTACCGTGCCCGGCTTTGCCGGCGACGGACAGGGGAGGCTCTGCCTTGCGATACACGAGTGGGCCGCAGACAACGGCGGTTATGCCCAGAGCAATCGGGTCTGCGTGCTGGATGAGGCCAGCGGCGCCGTCGGTCACATGATCGAACTGGACGGCGAGGCGGCCGCTCTGGTCCGCCTGGGCAACGGGGCAATCGCCGTGGCCAGCTATCGGGGCGCCACGCCGGTGATCTCCCTGCTGGACCCGGAGAAGGGGACGCTTACGGAAGTGACTTCCGTGGACGACTTCCTGACGGACGTGGTCGGCGGAGAGGGAGACAGCCTCTGCTACAGCGCCGGCGACAGCTTCTTCCGCCTGCACACCGCCACGGGAGAGGCGGAAAAGCTTTTCTCCTGGTCCGGCTGTGACGTGGCCCGCAGCTATGATGACAGCGGCGTGTGCGTTCTCGGCGACGGGCGGGTGGTGGCCACCGCCGAAGGCGAGCTGATTCTCCTGGCCCCGGCGGAGGCGTCCCAGGTTCAGGAGCGAAAGACTCTGCGCCTGGCGGTTACGAACCTGTATCCCTTTACCAGCCAGATGGTCAGCCGCTTCAACCGCTCCCAGTCGGAATACCGGATTGAGATCACGGACTATTCCCAGTATAACGACTATACCAGCGCAAACCCAGAGGACTGGAACGCGGGACTGACCAAGCTGCAGACGGAGCTGATTGCCGGCAATGTACCGGACATCATCGACATCAGCCTGCTTCCCGCAAGCCGCCTGGGCGAAAAGGGACTACTGGAGGACCTGATGCCCTATATCGACGCCGATGGGGAGCTGAGCCGGGAACAGCTGAATATGCACGTTCTGGACGCTTTCTCGGATAACGGAAAGCTGTATCAGACCGTAGGCAATTACTACATTCTCACCACCCTGGGACTGCGGGACGTTGTGGGCGACCGGATGGGCTGGACCATGGCGGACCTGACCGCCGCCATGGGCGGGCTGCAGGCTCAGAACCCGGAGAGCACCGTGTTCGACGTGTACACCACCCGGGACGACGCGCTGAATTTCCTGCTGTATCTGCAGATGGCGGATTACGTGGACTGGAGCACCGGGGCGTGTTCCTTCGATTCCGAATCCTTCCGGAATCTGCTCAGCTTTGTGCACGACTTCCCCACCACCTTCGACTGGGGCGCCGACGCGACGCCACAGGAGCTGGATTCCGACCTGCGCATGCTGCAGGGGCTGCAGCTGATGAAGCAGTGCAACCTGAGCTGCTTTGAGGACGTGCAGATCAATACGGCAGGCCTGGGCGGCGCCGCCTGCACCTTCGTGGGCTATCCGACGGAGGAGGGTGTGGGCAGCATGTTCGCCCAGATCGGAAACGCCTTTGCCATCTCCTCCTCCTGCCAGGAGAAGGAGGCCGCCTGGGCCTTCGTGCGGCAGTTCTTCCTGCCGGCGTATCAGGAACAGTTAAGCGGCAGCGTCTTCCCCACCAATCTGGGCGTATATGAGGAGATGAAGCAGGCGGCGCAGCACACCGGCTATAAGCGCAATCCGGACGGGAGCTTCGCCCTGGATGCCGACGGGAACCGGATCGAGGACGACCGGGGCAGCGTAGCGGTGGCCGGGACAACGGTGAAGCTTCGTGCTGCCACGGCGGAGGAGATCGCCCTGGTGGAGGAGCTTACCGCGGCCACTACCCGCGTCCTCACCACCGACGACAGCCTGAAGGAGATCCTGCTCAGCAGCGCGGAGGCCTATTTCGCCGATCAGCGGAGCGTGGAGGAGACGGTCCGGCAGATCCAGAGCCGCGCCTCCCTCTACGTCAACGAGCAGCGGTGAGGAAAAAACAGGTGTGTGACACTTGTGTGATAAAAGCTGTGCTAAAATGCAGCCGTAAACAAGAGATGCCGGCGTGCGGACACGGCGGCGGCTCAGAATCTGAAAGGAGATACATACAATGTCTGATGAAGTGAAAATCAACGAGAGCGAACTGGAAGCGGCAGTCGGCGGCAATGGCGGCTGGGAAAAGTATGCGAAGGGTACCTTCGTCAACTACGGCAGCTACATCGTCTACACCGTGGCTCAGGGCGACGTGGTCTCCGGCATCGCGATCCGTTTTGGCGTGACCAACGACCAGATCAAGCAGTGGAACAACCTGAAGGACGTCAACGTCATCAGCATCGGCCAGAAGCTGACCATCTATCCCACTGTCATCCGGTAAACATACGACAGAAGACGCCCCTGACGCGTTTTGCGCCAGGGGCTTTTCTTCATGAGACAGCAGTTCCGTACGGAAAGCCGCCGCAGGAATCAGGCTGCGGCGTATCACTGCGCGGCCGTGAAACGGGGTTGACGAAACGAAAATTGCCGATGATATAAATATAAAGAGGAAAAATACTGGACATTGGCCCGGCGGAACAGTATAATTTACTTTGGATATCTATAAAGCCGCAACCGTCAGCTTTCATCTGCTTCGGCATCTGACGGGGAGATACACCTCCGGACCTGTAAACAGCGGCGTACCGGAGCCGTTCCCGGCGTTCCGGAAAACTGCCGTTGGATACATTCCGCAAGGTTAAGGGTGACGTGCAATGAAAAGAATCAATTCCGTCGTGGTCAAAAGCATCGGCGCTATCGTTGTCCCGCTGCTGCTGTTCGCGGTGATTGTGGCCATCGCAGGCAACAGGGCATTTTCCGAGGCGCTGGAGTTGCAGTACGCGTCCGGCGCGTTCCGGATCGCGGATGCCGCCGCGATGGAGATTGACGCCGACCGGATGGAGGCCTACCTGGAGAGCGGCGGAGAATCGGAAGAATACAAAACGGTCTGGAACCAGCTGGACTATCTGTGCAATTCCCTGGGCGCGACCTTTATCTATGTGATTCAGCCGGATCTGACCGACTATGGGAGCATCACCTTTATTTTCTCCACGGTGAACGACGCATTCGAGCAATACTCGCCCTACGAGGTGGGCTTTGTGCGCAAGACCACCAACGACACCTACCGGCAGCAGTACCGCAGCCTGTGGGAGGGGCAGACGCTTCGGGAGCTGCAGTATCTGGAG
>CAMVIC010000135.1 GCA_947167435.1 uncultured Clostridia bacterium
GCGGTAGGTGCAGCTCCAGACGGGGAACTTGCTTTCCCCGGCCAGCATCCCGGCGTAGCCGCGGCTGGTCTCGGCTGTGCCGCAAATCAGACCGCCGCCGTGGATGTAGAACACCACCGCGTCGTCGCGGGCGTTCTCGGGCAGACTCAGCTCGCACTCGATGCCCCCCAGCGTTTCCTGATGATAGCTGACGTTGGGCTCCAGCGCCATGTGGGCCTGGGCGGCCTGCACCACCTGCCGCAGCTGGATCGGATCCACCGAGCCGTCAAACTTCGGGGCGAAGCCCACCGCCATCATCTGCTTCATAATCTTTTTCAGATTTTCCATTTCTACGCTTGCCATGTTATTTGTCCTCCTCAGTCGTTTTGTTTTGGTTTCTGGTGCAACCATACCGCAAAAAGCCAGATGAAACCAGCATCAAAAAGGGCTTGGAATTTGCTTACTGGACAGACACGCAAAACTGTATTATAATAAAACAAAATGTCGGATTAGAGGAGGCGGATGTCATGAAACGAATCAATCAATTTGAGCGTACGGACCGGGATATTACCAACGCCATGCTGAAGGTCATGGAGAGCAAAAGCCTGGAGAAGATCTCGGTGCAGGACATTCTGGACGAGGCGATGATCAACCGCTCCACCTTTTATCAGCACTTCACGGATAAATACGCGATCCTCGAGCGGCTGCAGGAGAAATACGTCTCCGGCATGACGGAGCGTATCGACGAGATCGCGCAGAGCGGAGAATGGGATTTGGAGAAGATCAACGACTCGCTCTGCGGGTATCTCGCGCAAAACCGCAGCCAGATGCGGCAAATCCTATCGGTACGTTCTGAAAACCTGGACCTGCAGGGGCGGATGAGAGCGCTCTTTGTCGCCTATCTTCGGCGCGCAAAGGCTTCGCTGAACGAGTTGGAAATGGACATTCTGGCAGGCGTGACGGTCAACTTCTTCGTCCATTTTCTGAAGAATGAGATCAACGAAACCGATCTCTCCGTCATGATGATGGACACCTGGCTGGACATGACGGCGTTCTTTTTCCGTGTGGACGACGTACCCGATGCAAAGGGCCGGATCCTGACACTGATTGGCCAGATGCATCAGGAAAAATAACGAAAGCCGACGGACGAGCAAAATCCGTCGGCTTCTTGATGTGAACGTTTGCTATGCGGACACCTTTCTGTAATATCGGAATGCCATGACGACCGTGATCAGTACAGCTGCCGCGTCGGCCGCGGTATGCGCCAGCGCGAGGCCGGTCAGGCCGAAAAAGTGCTCCATCAGATACAGCAGGGGAATCAACAGAAGCCCCTGGCGCAGGGCGGAGGCAGCGGATGACCCGACGGCGTTTCCGGCCGCTTGCAGGAAATTGGATGCCAGATAGTACAACCCAACAACGGGACCCATCAGGAGCAGATATCCCACCATTGCCTGTCCCAATGCGGCGGCAGCCTCTTCTTTGATAAAAAGACCGATCATCCAGTAGCGGGCAAGCCACATCGTCAAGCTGAGCACCACGCCGAGACCGACGGTGAGTAGCAGCAGTCGGAGAACGACTGCTTTCAGCTTTTTCCAGTCCTTTCCGCCGTAGCAGTAAGCCAAAAGCGGTTGAATCCCCATACAGATGCCCATCTGTATCATGGTAACGATCAGCACGGCCTTTCCCGCCGCAGCCATGGCTGCAATAGCAGAGGTGCCATATCCCACCAGCAAGCGGTTGGAAAAAGTCCCGGCCAAACCACTGAGAACACTGCTGACGGCGTTGGGCAGACCAAGCGCGAGGATTCCGCCGAGAACGCGCAGATCACGGGCATAGTTGGGCCGCAGTTCCATGAAACAGGTTGCTGAATGTCTGGCTCGATAGAGCAATATATAGCAGACGGCGATGACATTCCCCAGCACTGTAGCGATGGCGGCCCCAGCGACACCCAGCCGGAAAGTCAGAATAAAGATGGGATCGAGAAGGATATTGGCGACGGTGGAAATCATGCTGCCCACCAGTCCGACACGCACCAGTCCCTCCCCGCGCAGCATACCGCCCAAACTGTGATTGAGCAGAACAAAGGGTGCTCCTGCAGCCATGATGAGAAGATAAGCGCGGGTGGAGTCCCAGGTATCCTCTGTTGCACCGAGGAAGGAAAGCAGCGGTCGGATGCCGAGAAAACAAGCTCCGGCAAAAAGAACGCCCAAGACAATGCTCGCCCAGAAGCCGGTGGACGTATATTGGCGGATCTTGTTTTGATCCTGCCCGCCTACTGCCTGGGCGATCTTGGTACAGGCCCCGTTGCCGATCATGGTGCTGATAGCCATGAGGATGGAGAACACCGGCCCGGCCAGCGACACGGCGGCGACCTGATTGAGATCGTTCATCCACGCGACGAAATACATATCCGCCATGTTGTAGAGCATCATGACCACAATGGAAATCAGGGACGGGATGCTCAGCTCCGCAATAGCCCGCCAGGGCGAGGCTTCAAATACATTGTTTTTTCTTTCCAATTCCATGATAATTCACCGACACGTGTTGATTTTCTTTCTTGTGTCAATTATACTGAAGGCAAAGCGGCAATACAACCATTGATTTCTTGCCAGATGAAAGATAATCGACAGATCCGTCCGATCTGTTGATGAAAAAGGAGTCAATATGAAAACAGACGCACGCGTACGCTATACGAAAATGAGGATCCGGGAGGCCTTTCTGCGATGCCTGCGGAAAAAGCCCGTGAACAAAATTACGGTCAAGGAGCTCTGCGAGCTGGCGGAAATCAACCGAGCCACCTTCTATACCCATTACGCCGACCCTTTTGATCTTCTGGAGAAGCTGGAGGAGGAGAGCCTGGAGGCCATGCGTGCGGTTCTTTCTCGCAGAGAGACACGGGGAGGAAACCTGCTCCCGCATATCCTGGAAGGAATGAAGGAGTCGGAAAGCTCATATGCGCTGCTGGCATCACCGAATGGTGATCCTGGCTTTGCTGCCAAGATCACAGAACTATATCAGGAATATCTGGCGCCCAGCGTTGCAAGTTCCCTCCCGAATGCATCCGAGCTGCAGCAAAAAGCCGCCTACCGGTTTCTGGCAGGCGGCTGTGGAAGCGTAGTATCACAATGGATGGAGGACGGGATGCAAACTCCGGCGCATGCTTTGGCAGATGAGCTGCAAGTGATGTGTGAGAGATTTCTTTTGGTGTATTCTGATGCAATAAAAGATGCTGAACAAAACGCAGATCAAGCGTAGGCGAAAAGTTTTATTTTCAAGAGCATAGGCTCCCGGTACATGGTCAGCACGACCTCGTCACCGTTGAGACGGCGGTCGGGTATCCATTCACCGTCCACAAATTCGCCCTCTTCCAGTGAGAGCACATCGATGCAGGGGCGAGAAGGGTCAGCGGAGAACCAATTGAGCCCTGCGCGGCTGACCAGCGCATAGAAGGTATCCTCCGCCTCCTTTACGATCAGACAGGCGCCGTCCTTGCCCGGCATGACCGGCGAGTCGATGGCAACCTGGAAGCCGAAGGTGCCGAAGTTCAGAACGCTCTCCTCTGGACGTTCCCCGGACACGGCCTGCAGCTCCTCCGTCCCATACTTGGCGGTGAGCAGGGGCATCATGCTCTGCATCGCGCGGTTAATGAAGCCGTACTCCGCCACATTCTGCGGTGTTTTCAGCGCGGGATCCGTCACGTCCATGCCGAACAGGAAGCCCTGGGCTACGCCGAAGGGCTCGCCCATATCTTCAAAGCCGAAGGGCGAATAGCACATGGCGTGGTAGTGCCCCACGGCGTAAAGAGCGCGGGGCGCGGCATAGCTGTGGGTCGCGGTCTCCGGGATATAGAGTGCTCCGCCCCGCCTGGTGTACTCGTCGCAGATCTCCAGGAAATTCGGCACATAGATGTCCGGCGCGATCACGTCGATAGCGGGAGCGCAGTACTGCCAGACCTCCATCACGCGGGAGACCGGGCCGCCGCTGGGGAACTTGCCCGCGGCCTCGCCCTTGTCCAGCCAGCAGTTGGCGGTCATGGGCAGCGGGTACTCCGCCTTTCCGGCCTCGGCCACGGCGTTCACATAGGAGGCCACATAATAGGCGCTGAAGATTTCCTCGGCATAACCCCCGAAGACTTTCTCCCAGCTGCCTTGATCCGCACCGGCCTCTACGGCCTCGCGGACAGAGGGTACCATGGTGCCGGTGTGTGCCTTCATATAGTCGGCAAAGTCCTGAGGCACCGCGCCCTCAAACAGGGCGTCCGCCTCGTCGGAATGTTCGCGGGCGGCAGCCATGACGCCGGTTTCGTTTTCCACCTGCACGGTGACGACGGTGTTTTCTTCCCCGTCCATCTCCCGCAGATGGGCCATCAGCGCGGCAAAAGCCCTGGCGTCCGCCGTCTTCGTCTCCTTACAGAGATAGGAGAGCGTGGTATAGGGCATGCCGTAAAAATCCTTGCGGCGGATGAAATTCTGCCCCTTTTCCACCTGGGCCCGCTTGAAGCGCTTCAAATCGGTCTTGACCCAGGCGGGGGCATAGTAGCACTGGGCGTTCTTCCACGCGCCGAACCAGAGAAGGCCCAGCTTTTTCCCGCGAGCTCTGGCCTGGGCGATCAGCCCGTCCACCAGCGTGAAGTCAAACTTTCCCTCCACAGGCTCGACCAGCTCCCAAGTCACAGGGACGAGGAGCGCGTTCATGCCCAGCGCTTCGGCCTTTTCCCAAACCTTTTCCATGGTTTTCAGGCTGCTGGAATTGGAGTTATGTACTTCGCCTGCCAGTAAGATCAAGGGCTTGCCATGGATGTACAGGATCTTGTGCCCGTTTTGCTCAATGATGGACGGGAGCATAATAACACCTCTTTTATCCTTTGTTGCTCTTATCCTACTACGTTCTATCGACGATCCGGTAGAAAAAATACGGCTGTCATAGAACAAACGTGGCTTTAGCCCTCTTTTTCCCGGTAATCCGTGGGCGTCATGCCGTACTCCTTTCGGAAGACCTTGACAAAATAGTTGTTGTCGATATAGCCGACATAGCTGCTGATATCCTGAATGCTCAGTTCGCTTTCTTTCAAAAGCTCCGCGGCGCGCATACAGCGCAGATGAGCGAGGTGCTGCGAGATCGTCCGGCCCGTTTCTTTTTTGAACTGCCTGGACAGATA
>CAMVIC010000136.1 GCA_947167435.1 uncultured Clostridia bacterium
TATAATCCAGAAACTCGGTGTCAAAGTCCCGCTCGCCTGCCGGTGTGCCGGGTATGATGGCCGCGGCCCGCTCATCCAGGCGCAGCTCCACGGGGGGCAGGCCCTTCGCCTCCCGCTCCGCGCGCAGTCGCCGCTCCAGCCGGGGCAGAAACTCCGCCGCGATCTCCGGGTTCACCAGCGGGACCTCCGCCGCGTTGCAGACGGAGGGGCGGCTGGTCTTGGCATTCTCGATGACGGCCAGCGCCTTGTCCTGATCGGCGGAGGCGTCCACATAGATATGGCAGATGCCGGTGCCGGTCTGGATGCAGGGGACCTTGGCGTTCTCCACGCAGCTGCGGATCAGGCCCGCGCCGCCTCTGGGGATCAGCAGGTCGATCAGACCCGCCGCCTCCATCAACTCCCGGGCGCTGCGCCGGTCGGTATCCTCCACAAAGCCCACCAGCTCCGCGGGCAGCCCCGCGTCCTCAAGGCCCAGATGGATGGCCGCGACGATGGCCGCGTTGGAGCGGAAGGCCTCCTTGCCGCCGCGCAGGATCACGGCGTTGCCGGATTTCAGCGCCAGGGCCGCCGCGTCGGAGGTGACGTTGGGGCGGCTTTCATAGATAATGGCGATCACGCCCAGGGGCACGCCGGTTTTCTCGATGACCATGCCGTTGGGGCGCTCCACCCGGTCCAGCACCTGGCCGACCGGGTCCGGCAGCTGAATCACGTCCCGGATTCCCTGGGCCATGCCCGCGATGCGCGCCTGAGTCAGCGTCAGCCGGTCGATCATCACGGGGCCCAGCCGGTCCCGGGAGGCCTCAATATCCTCGGCGTTTGCCCGCAGGATGTTCTCCTGCTCGCTGATAAGGCGCTCCGCGATCTTCTCCAGCGCCAGGTCCTTCTTTTCCGAGCCGGCCCAGGCCAGGACAGGCGCCGCGGCCTTTGCATCTCGCAAGATATCAATTGTCGCTCTCATGCTTTTTCCTCCCTGCAAAACGTGTTCCCACGGCTTCCCCGTCCATCACCCGATACAGGATGTTCGGCCGGGCGCCGTTTACAATCACCAGTTCTGTCCCCGCCTCCATGCAGATGGCCGCCGCATGCAGCTTGGTGGCCATGCCGCCGGTGCCCAGGTCCGAGCCCTTGCCCCCTGCCGCCGCCAGAATCTCCGGCGTCAGCTCCTCCACCCGGGGGATCAGCCGCGCCGTGGGGTCCAGGCGCGGGTTGGCGGTATACAGTCCGTCAATGTCCGACAGGATGATCAGCACGTCCGCCTGGATGCTCTCGGCCACCAGAGCGGCCAGGGTGTCGTTGTCGCCCACGGCCACCTCCTCGGTGGCCACGGTGTCGTTCTCGTTGATGACGGGCAGCGCCCCCAGCTCCAGCAGGCGCAGGATGGTGTTGATGAAGTTCCGGTGCCGCTGCTCGTGCCGCAGGTCCTCCCCCGTCAGCAGAATCTGGGCCACGGTGTGGCTGTACTCGGAAAACTGCCGGTCGTACAGATACATCAGCTCGCACTGGCCGATGGCGGCCATGGCCTGCTTGGTGGGCATATCCGCCGGGCGGGCCGGCAGATTCATCTTCCCCACGCCCATGCCGATGGCGCCGGAGGACACCAGCACCACCTGGTGCCCGGCGTTCTTGATGTCGCTGAGGACCTTGCACAGCTCCTCGATATGGCGGATATTGCTCCGCCCGGTGGCATGGGTCAGGGTAGAGGTCCCGACCTTCACAACAACTCTCATGGGCTTTCCCCCTCACAATGGCTTCTGGGAGCATTGTACCACAGGCGCCCCCGGAATTCAACACAGTACAGCGGCAAAGCTGCGGGCATGGTGCAGGGTCTGCGGGCGGGACGTCCAGGAGGCCGTCCCCTACAAACAGGGCGGAAATTTCCCTTCTCTCCGCAGGCGGGCGGATATCATCCGCCCGCCCCACCTTGGCTCGCCCCGCGCACGGGAAGGCTGGGGAGCCGCTGCCTGTGGCAGGAGGAGGCGACCCAGCATTCCGCAGCGGTCGAAAAATGCAAGGAATAGCGTAAGCCCGCAGCATTTTTCGGGCACCGCAAGGCGGGCAAGGAGCTGGCGCGCAGCGCCTGAGAGGGGCCGCGGGAAATTCGGAATGATGAATGCGGAATTCGGGCCGAATGTCCGGCCCTGCACCGTGTCCGCGGGCGATGTGCTTCCCCGGGGAGAATCCAAAGAGGGGGCCGCAGCCCCCTCCTTGGCCGTTTCAATTAGGGAGGTTCTTAGGAGGGGAAGAAAGCGGAATCTTCCCCTCCTAAGCGGTTCTTTCCTCCCTTTCTTGACGCCAAGAAAGGGAGCCGCCGGAGGCAGTCCCGGCGTAAACCCTGTACCATGTCCACGGGCCGTCCGGGAGCATCACGACGCGCGGGAAGCGTGCGCCGATCAAAGCTTTGCTCCCGCCCTGCGCGGGGCGAGCCAAGAGGGCGGTCAAATCAATTCCGAATTCCACACTCCAAATTCCAAATTTCCAGATGTTTCCTTAATGAAAATTAAGGAATTCCTGCCCCGTCGATCCGGTCGGGGCGTTGATTTTATGGAAAAGCTGTGCTATGATACACTTAACATAATATGTAAGGGGGACTGCACAATGAAACTGCAGAAACGGATACTCGCAGTGGTCCTGATGCTGGTGCTTCTGTTTTCTGCCCTCCCTGCGGAAAGCGCCTTTGCCGCCGGAAGCGGATGGCGGCAGGAGGGCTCCACCTGGTATTACGACCGCAACGGCTCGCCGGTGACCGGCTGGCAGAAAATCAGCAACAAGTGGTATTACTTCGCCTCTGACGGCGCCATGCAGACGGGCCTGCAGAGCATCAGCGGAAAATACTACTTCATGTCTTCAAACGGTGACATGCAGACCGGTTGGCAGCAGGTCGGCGGCAAGTGGTATTACTTCCTGTCCGACGGCGCGGCCGGCACCGGCTGGCAGAAGATCGGCGGCAAGTGGTACTATTTCAACACAAGCGGCGTCATGCAGACCGGCAAGCTGACGGTGGACGGCAAGACCTATTTCCTCACCGACAGCGGCGCCATGTTCTCCGGCTGGAAGCAGGAGGGCGGCAAGTGGTTCTACTACAGCCACAGCGGCGGCGCCATGCAGACCGGCTGGCAGCAGATCGGCGGCAAGTGGTATTACTTCGACGGCAGCGGCGTCATGCAGACCGGCGTGATTACCATCAACGGCAAGACCTATCACCTGCGGGATGACGGCTCCATGCAGACCGGCTGGATACAGCAGGGCGGCAAGTGGTACTACCTGGACGACAACAGCGGCGTGGCCGTCACCGGCTGGCACCAGATCAAGGGCACCTGGTACTACTTCGATTCCACCGGCGCCATGCGCACGGGCCTTGTGAAGATCGGCAGCAAGCTGTTCTACCTGGCCGACAGCGGCGCCATGCAGACCGGCTGGCACAAGGTGGGCAGCTACTGGTACTTCTTCCGCGCCGACGGCTCCGCGGCCAGCGGCTGGCTCAAGGACGGCAACAGCTGGTTCTGCCTGGATTCCAACTTCCACATGCTGACCGGCTGGTGGAACGTGGGCGGCAAGCCTCACTTCTTCCGCAACAGCGGCGCCTACGACCCCTCCGCCACCACCAGCAAGAGTGCCTCCGAGCTGCCCGCAGCCTCCGGCGTCAGCGCCTTTGAGGGCTGGGTCATGTGCGACGGCAAGTGGTACTATGTGAACAACGGCACCACCCTGAAGGGCCTGAAGAAGCTCAACGGCAAGTGGTATTACTTCAACAGCAGCGGCTGGCAGAAGATCAACGGCGTCTGGAACTTCTTCGACTCCACCGGCGCCCGGGTGCAGAACGGCTGGGCCCAGTCCGGCAGCAACTGGTACTATCTGGACGCCGACGGCAAGATCAGCTACGGCTGGGTGCAGAACAACGGCAACTGGTACTATATGGATCCCTCCAGCGGCGTCATGCAGACCGGCCTGAAGGTGATCAGCGGCACGGCTTACTACTTCAACGCCGACGGCAGCATGGTCAACAATCCCGAGAGCCGGGAGCCCAGGGTATACTCCGGCTCCGACGAGATTATCTCCGCCGGTGTGCTCAACCTCATCAACCAGCAGCGCAGCGCCTCCGGGCGCCCCGCCCTGCGCTACGCAACCGAGATTCAGGATCAGGCGAACCTGCGCGCCAGGGAGTGCGCGGTGCTCCTGTCCCACACCCGTCCCAACCACACCTCCTACACCACCGTGCTTGCCGGCATCAGCTACTACACGGCAGGGGAGAACGTGGGCTGCCTGACCCGCAACCGCACCGCAAGCCACATGGTAGAGTCCTGGGCCAGCGTACCCGCCTCCCGGGCCCAGATGGTCAGCGGCAGCTATGATTCCGTGGCCGTGGGCACCTACGTGGATCCCAAGACCGGCAACCTCTACGTGGTGACCCTCTTCCTGGGCTGAGCCGGGGAGAGAACACAGACAAGCGAACCGGGCCGCGCCCGCCGCGGCCCGGGCATCAGAAGGCACAAGAAAGGGAGTAATCAGATGAAAACGGTTTCCACCGACAAGGCGCCCGCCGCCATCGGCCCCTATTCCCAGGCCCAGATCACGGGCGGCCTGGTCTATACCTCCGGCCAGATCGCCATCGACCCCGCCACCGGAGAGCTGGTTCAGGGGCTTGAGGCCCAGGCCCATCAGGTCTTCAAAAACCTGAGCAATCTGCTGCAGGCCGCCGGCAGCGACATGAGCAAGGTGATCAAGACCACGGTCTTCATCCGCCACATGGACGATTTCGCCGCCGTCAACGCCATCTATGCCCAGTATTTCACCGAGCCCTATCCCGCCCGCTCCTGCGTGGAGGTGGGCCACCTGCCCAAGGACGCGCTGCTGGAGTGCGAGGCAATCGCGGAACTGTAAGATAACGAGACAAGCACAGACCGCCGGACGAAAACGCCCGGCGGTTAAGCTTTCGACAAACCTGAATTCAAATAGCCTCGCAGAGTTTTTCGCCTCGCAAGGCGAAAAATCAATCGGAATCGTTTTTTCCGGGGACATGCGCCTCGGAAAAAACTCTTCTCAGACTGCAAGT
>CAMVIC010000137.1 GCA_947167435.1 uncultured Clostridia bacterium
GTTTTTTCCGAGGCGCATGTCCCCGGAAAAAACGATTCCGATTGATTTTTCGCCTGACCAGGCGAAAAACTCTGCGAGGCTTTTTTGAATTTAGGGTTGTTTACAATCTGACGGCCATCCTGCAAGTCAGGATGGCCGTTCGTCTTATAAGAATAAGTAGAGCAGAAAATCCCCGGCGATGGCGGCCAGCAGGCAGAGCATCAGGGGCTTTTTGCGCCAGGCCAGCAAGCCTGCCGCCAGCGCCCCCGCAAGGCCGATGACCGGCCGGGCCGGGTCCACGCCGACGACGCCCGGGAACACCAGCGCCGCCATGGCGGTGTAGGGGATCAGCTTGAGGAACTTCTCCACCCGGCCGTGAAAGCGAAGCCTGTTCAGCATGACGGCCGGGAGCGCCCGGGGAATGTAGGTGACCAGGGCCATGCCCAGAATCATAAGCAGAAAGCCGGATCTACCCATTGCCGTCCTCCTCACCCAGGTCCACGAAGAATACGCCCAGGAAGGCGCAGAGCAGGGTGGAGACGATCAGCGCCCAGCTGGAGGCCATCACGCGGCAGAGCAGGGTGTTGCACACTGCGGTGAGCAGGACCAGCAGGGCAAGGCGGCCGTTTCCCGGCAGATGGGGCACCAGCAGGGAGAGAAACATGGCATAGAGCGCGATGCCCAGGCTGGCCGTCAGCAGGGGCGGGAGAAAATCCATGGCCAGGGCGCCCGCCAGGGTCCCCAGGTTCCAGGACAGATAGATGGACACGCCAAGACCCAGAAAGTACCAGATGGTGGGGATCGCCTTCGGGTCGGTGGTGAACACGGCGAAGGATTCGTCCGTCACGCCGAAGGAGCCCAGCAGCTTCAGTCCCAGAGGGGCGGGCTCCATCCGGTTCATGACGCAGGTGCTCATGATCAGATGGCGCAGGTTCAGCACAAAGGTGGCCAGCACCACGGCGGCAAGGCCCGCGCCCCGGGCCACCATGCCCGCCGCCATCATCTGGCTTGCCCCGGCATAGACCAGCAGGGACATGGCGCAGGTTTCCCAGACGCTCAGGCCCGCCTGACGGGCCATGATGGCATAGGCGATGCCGATGGGAATATAACCGATGAAGATCGGAAGTCCCGCCCGCAGACCGGCGGAAAACTGACGCTTTCGGCTGCCGTAAGGCATGACGGCACCTCCTTTTCGTTTTTTCTGCAGTTTACCCTCTATGGAAACTTTTGTCAATCCCGGAAGGAGCGGCTCCGGCGCGCATCCGGGGCTGCACCGTTAATTTCTTAGCAGCGCTTTAACGGGATTTGTGATAGGATACAACTATCAAATTACCGGCATGCGCCGAATTCCAAAGGTGCGTCTATGAACTGGAAGCGCTTTAACCAGAGAAGAAAGAAATATTTCCCGCTGTCCGGCAGGGGCTGGCTGATTTATTTCCTCAGCATGGGCCTGGCCTCGCTGCTGTGTCTGGGATTGCGGCAGGTCAGCACCTCGGACGTGCACGTGCCGATCCTGTTCGTGCTGGTGGTGCTGATCGTCTCGCTTTCCACCGACGGGTATTTTTACGGAATTCTGGCGGCATTGACCAGTGTGGTGGCGGTGAATTACGCTTTCACCTATCCCTATATGCAGCTGAACTTTACCGTATACGGATACCCGCTGACCTTTCTGACCATGCTGGGCGTGGGCTTCGCGGTCTCCGCGCTGACCACCCGGGTCAAGGAGCAGGAGGACCTGCGCATGGAGTCGGAACGTGAGAAGGTGCGGGCCAATCTCCTGCGGGCGGTATCTCACGACCTGCGCACGCCGCTTACGGCCATCAGCGGTTCTGTCTCCGCCGTGCTGGAAAATCCGGAGATGGAAGTGCAGCAGCGGACCGAGCTTCTGGAGGATGCCCGGCAGGATGCGGAATGGCTCTGCCGCATGGTGGAAAACCTGCTGTCCGTAACACGGATCGAGAATGGACAGAGCGGGCAGCTCCACAAGCAGGAGGAAGCGATGGAGGAGGTGCTGGGCGCGGCGGTGCTGACCTTTCGCAAGCGGAATCCCGGGGTGGAGGTGACGGTATCCGTGCCGGATACGCTTCTGCTGGTGCCCATGGACCCGGTGCTGATTCAGCAGGTGCTGATGAATCTGCTGGATAACGCCGCCGTCCACGGCGGCAGCACCACCCGCATCGCTGTGCAGGCGGTGAGCGACGGGCGCTTTGTGACCGTCTCCATTTCCGACAACGGCCGCGGCGTGGACCGGAAGCGTCTGGAGCATCTGTTCGACGGCTCCCTGCAGCTTATGGACGACCGGGAGGCGGACACCACCCGGGGTATGGGCATCGGCCTGACCGTGTGCCGCACCATTGTAGAGGCCCACGGCGGCAGCATTTCCGCGCGAAATCTGCCAGGCTCCGGCGCGGAATTCAAATTCAGCCTGCCATTGGAAGGAGACAGCAATGACGATTAAAGACAAAATTCTGGTTGTGGAGGACGAAAAGTCCATCTCCGGCTTTATCCGGGCCATCCTCAGCTCCAACGGCTACGACGTGATCATCGCCCGTTCCGGCAGTGAGGCCTTTTCCATGATCAGCTCCCACTGCCCGGACCTGGTGGTGCTGGACCTGGGATTGCCGGACATGGACGGCATGCAGATCATCGAGTCCGTGCGCCGCTGGACCCAGCTGCCCATCCTGGTGGTCTCGGCCCGCAGCCATGAGCGGGACAAGGTAGCGGCCCTGGACCTGGGCGCGGACGACTATATCACCAAGCCCTTCGGCGCGGCGGAGCTGCTGGCCCGGGTGCGGGTGGCCATCCGGCATACCAGACTTGGTGTGAGCAGCGAGAGCGTGGCTGCCACGGGGAAGTACAGCGTGGGGGAGCTGACCATCGACTACGACAAGCACCAGGTGCTGATCGCCGGGGAGAACGCCCATCTGACCCAGAACGAATACAAGATCGTGGCCCTGCTGGGCAAGTGCGCGGGCAAGGTGCTGACCTACGACTTCATCATGAAGGAGCTTTGGGGGCCCCAGAGCCGGGGCAACAACCAGATTCTCCGGGTGAACATGGCCAACATCCGCCGCAAAATCGAAAAGAACCCCGCCGAGCCGGAGTATATCTTCACCGAGGTGGGCGTGGGCTACCGGATGGCCGAGAGTGTTTGAACCGGCGTTAATCCCCTTAACCGGAACGCGTGCTGCCCTGACGGCCTCTTAACGGAGCCATGCGCCTTTTTAACCCCTATTTAATCTGCCGCAATGGTAACATAGAGGCAGAAAGACAGCCTGCACAGCAGGCTGAAAAGGGGGATATTATGGACGAAAATCTGAAAACACTGCTGCATGCGGACGAAAAAGTCCTGTGGGAGGGAAAGGCGGAGGCCTTTACCACCATGGACAAGACCAACAAGCCGCTTTTCCTGCGGCACGTAATCATCGGCCTCGGCATCTTCGCGGTGGTGATCGGGCTTTACATGATGATGCTGCGACGCACGGGCGCGGCGGTCAAGCCGGGAATCCTGCTGGTGGTCCTGGGGCTGGCGGCCCTGACGCCCATCCGTTTTCTGACGGACGCCGCCAAGATCCGGAAGCTGCGCTATGTGGCCACCGACCGGCGGCTGATGGTGGTCAGCGAGGGCGCAGCCCGTTCCGTAACCTACGGGCGCATTGACCGGGCGGCCTTCCGCACCGACGCCGACGGCGTGACGAGTCTGCTCTGCGGAGAGCAGGCGCTGGCCGCCAAGGAGAACAAGCGCCGGGAGATTGCCGTGATCGGCATGGTCGGCGGTGACCGGGCAGGCGAGGACCGGCCCATCGAGAGCTTCGGCTTCTACGCCCTGAGCAAGCAGGACATCAGCGCCCTGCGCGGCGTTCTGAAGCAGCAGTGCCCTGCGCTGAATCTCTGATAAAAACAGAAGAAATACGGAACACCCCCGGCCGGATGGCCGGGGGTGTCAAGCTGTCGACAAAGCCGGATGGCTTTGTCGACAGAGAGGATTGCAGCCTGCTGCGCGCACTCGCGCAGGAGCGCTCGCACACTTGCAGGCCAATACGAATCCCGGATAGAAATCCTACAATCTATGCGGCCGGAATTGCGCCATGCTTTGTTCCTTCCCTTGCAAATAAATCTCCATTATTCGCTGCGGGAAGCGCCTCGCCTGACTCAATTCCGCCTCGCATATCTTTGCATTCATCTTATCCGGGATTTGTATGAAGAGTTTTTTCCGAGGCGCATGTCCTCGGAAAAAACGATTCCAATTGATTTTTCGCCTGACCAGGCGAAAAACTCTGCGAGGCCTCTTGGATTTGGATTTGTCTACAGTCTGACACCCCCGGCACTTTGCGTGCCGGGGGTGTTCCGTTCTGAAGACTAAAAACTGAAAACTGAATACTGAATACTGTTTTATCTATGGAACAGCTTCTTCGCCTGATACTTGGGCTCGAAGGAGATGTTCACGCCGATTTTCTTGAACAGCTCCTCGTCCACGTGGGAGAGAATGACGGAGGAGTGGGCCTCGCAGCCCCGCAGCTTGTCCAGCTGGTCGATGGCGTAGCCCGCCATGGGGTTGGTGACCGCGCAGATGGAAAGGGCGATCAGCAGCTCGTCGGTATGCAGGCGGGGATTGTGGTTGCCCAGGTGCTCCACCTTCAGGTGCTGGATGGGCTGGATGATGCTGGGGGCAATCAGCAGCAGCTTCTTGTCGATGCCGGCCAGATGCTTCAGCGCATTCAGCAGGCAGGCGGAGGAGGCGCCCAGCAGGGAACTGGTCTTGCCGGTGATGATGGTGCCGTCGGGCAGCTCCAGGGCCACGGCCGGGTTTCCGGTTTCCTCGGCCCGCCGGAGGGCGGCGGCCACTACGGGCCGGTCATCGGGGGTGATGCCCATGGAATTCATGATCAGCTCGATCTTGCGCATTTCCGCCTGGTCGCTGAGACCCTGGCGGACGGACACCGCCGCGGCGTAGTAGCGGCGGATGATTTCCTGCTTGCTGGCCTCCCGGCAGGCCTCGTCGTCAAAGATGCAGTAGCCTGCCATGTTGACGCCCATGTCCGTGGGGCTCTTGTAGGGGCTCT
>CAMVIC010000138.1 GCA_947167435.1 uncultured Clostridia bacterium
GTAAACCCAGGTTCCTGCGCGCATGACGGCCGCGTTTCCGCGCAGGGCGGGGCGCCCTCGCATCTCCTGAAAACCGAACTCTGAAAACTGAAAACTGCGCTGCCCGCGCCGCTGGGGGCGCTGTTGACAGCGGGGCGTTTATCCGATATAGTGTTTTCGCAATTGAAACAAAGGATTATCAGCCATGAAAAGCAAAAAAACGAAAGAAGAAAGAGCCTATAACCGGCATCTGCTGTGGGGCTTTCTCCGGGGCAGCAAGGCGTTGTTCCTGCTGAGCATGCTCTGCTCCGCCTTTTCGGCCCTGGCGGACATGCTCAGCCCCCAGATCGTCCGGGTGGCGGTGGACAACGCCCTGGGCGGCAAGCCCGCCACGCTCCCGGCACCGGTGCTGCGCCTGGTGGAGCGGCTGGGCGGCTTTGCCTATCTGGGGGAGCATATCGGCATTCTGGCCATGGCCCTGCTGGCCGTGGCCCTGGTGAAGGTGCTGAGCCAGTACGGCTTTCAGGTCTGCAAGACCCGGGCCACCGAGACCCTGGTGAAAACCATGCGGGACAGCCTGTACGGCCACATCCTGCGCCTGCCCTTTGCCTGGCACATGAAGCACCACACCGGCGACATCATCCAGCGCTGCACCTCGGACATCGACACCATGAAGGGCTTTGTGGGCGAGCAGATGACGGCCATCGTGCGCATCGTGATTCTGCTGCTGCTCTCGGCCGGCTTCATGCTGAGCATGAACCCGCTGCTGACCCTGGTGGCGCTGGTCCCGGTGCCCTTCATCATCGCCTATTCCTTCCACTTCCACCGGAAGATCGGGGAGGCCTTCCTGGACTGCGACGAAAACGAGGGGAAGCTGTCTGCCATGGCCCAGGAGAACCTGACCGGCGTGCGGGTGGTGCGGGCCTTCGGACGGGAAAAGCAGGAGCGGGACCGCTTCTTCCGCCAGAACGAGTATTACACCGGATTGTGGGTAAAGCTTGCCCACCCCCTTGCCCAGTACTGGAGCATCGGGGACGTGCTCTCCGGCGTGCAGATTCTGCTGATTGTGGTGTTCGGCTCGGTGCTGTGCATCCGGGGGCGGATGCTGGCCGGGGAATTCATCGCCTTCCTGTCCTACGGCGGCATCATGACCTGGCCGGTGCGCATGCTGGGCCGCATGATCGCGGAGATGAGCAAGGCGGGCGTCTCGGTGGACCGGATTGCGGACATCATGCGCGCCCAGGAGGAGCGGGAGACCGGCGCGGGTCTGACGCCGCCCATGGACGGCGACATCGCCTTCGAACACGTCACCTTCGCCTATGAGGGCGGCGGCGCCGTGCTGCAGGACCTGAGCTTTACCATGAAGGCCGGCAGCACCCTGGGCATCCTGGGCGGCACCGGCAGCGGCAAGTCCACCCTGGTGCTGCTGCTGGACAAGCTCTACGAGCTGCCGCCGGAGTGCGGACGCATCACCGTGGGCGGCACGGACATCCGGGACATTCAGACCGCCCATCTGCGCCGGAACATCGGCATGGTGCTGCAGGAGCCCTATCTCTTCTCCCGCACCCTGCGGGAGAATATCGGCATCACCGACCGGGACATGGACCTGGAGCGCATCCGCCGGGCGGCGGCCGCCGCCTGCCTGGAC
This sequence comes from uncultured Clostridia bacterium, assembly GCA_947167435.1. Next base: position 1,628 of record CAMVIC010000138.1, read on the forward strand.
GAGACCATCCAGGGCTTCTCCAAGGGCTATGACACCTTCGTGGGGGAGCGGGGTGTGACCCTCTCCGGCGGACAGAAGCAGCGGGCGGCCATCGCCCGGATGCTGACGGGCATCACCCCAATTATGATCTTTGACGACTCCCTGTCCGCCGTGGACACGGAGACCGACGCCCGGATCCGCAGCGCGCTGGAGTCCCGCTTCGGCAGCGCCAGCATCATCCTCATCTCCCACCGGATTACCACCCTGTCCAAGGCGGACAAGATCCTGGTGCTGGACCGGGGGCGCATCGTGGAGCAGGGCAGCCACGAGGAGCTGAAAAACGCGGGCGGCATCTATCAGGAAATCTGCCGGATTCAGTCCGGCACCGGGGAGGTGAGCGCGTGAACGGGAAGGAAACCGGAACGCACCTGCCCTTCTTCGGCATCGGCAAGGTGCTGCCCTATCTGAAAAACTATAAAAAGGCCATGGCGGTGATGATCCTGGGCAGCGTCATCGGCAGCGTGTACGACGTGATCGTGCCGGTCTTTCAGCGCTATGCCCTGAACCATTTCATCGCCCTGGAAAGCCTGGAGGGCCTGCCCCTGTATATCATCCTGTACCTGGGGGCCATCCTGACGGCGGCGCTGGTCAACTATGCCGCCGCCCTCAACGGCACCAAGGTGGAGGTGGGCGTGGACAAGGACCTGCGAAACGCGGCCTTCGCCCATCTGCAGACCCTGTCCTTTTCCTACTTCAACCAGAACAGCGTGGGCTATATCCACTCCCGGGTCATGTCCGACACCGGCCGCATCGGCGTGCTTGTCAGCTGGACGGTGCTGGACAGCATCTGGCAGCTGGGCTACGTGATCGGCGCGGTGGTGGTCATGTTCTCCATCAACGCCCGCCTGGCCTGGCTGGTGGTGTCGGTGCTGCCGCTGACCGTGCTGCTGTACGCGGTGTTTCAGCGGCGGCTGACGAAGGTCAACCGGGAGATCCGGGAGCTCAACTCCACCATCACCGGCGACTTCAACGAGGGCATCACCGGCGCCCGCACCATCAAGAGCCTGGTGGTGGAGAACGTGATGGAGCGGGACTTTCGCCACGACACCGCCCGCATGCGGGCAAAGACGGTGCGCGCCGCCCGGCTGCGGGGCCTTTTCGCCGCCACCATGCACTTCGCCTCCAGCCTGGCCCTGGCCCTGGTGCTGTGGCAGGGCGGCCTGATCGCCAAAACCCAGATCGGCACCTTCTCCCTGTTCATGTCCTACGCGCTGGGCATGATGGAGCCGGTGCGCTGGGTGGTGGACGCCATCTCGGACCTGATCACCACCCAGGTGAACATCGAGCGGCTGACCCGCCTGCTGGAGACGGAGCCCGACGTAAAGGACAGCGCGGAGGTCATCGCCCGCTACGGGGACAGCTTCGACGCAAAGAGAGAGAACTGGGAGCCCCTGCGGGGCGACATCGAGTTTCAGGACGTGAGCTTCCACTACCCGGACGGGGAGGAATACATCCTGGAGCACTTCAATCTGAAGATCCCCTTCGGCTCCAGCGTGGCCATCGTGGGGGAGACCGGCGCCGGGAAATCCACCCTGGCGAACCTGATCTGCCGCTTCTACGAGCCCACGGAGGGCAGGGTCCTCATCGACGGGCGGGACGCCCGGGAGCGCTCCCAGCTGTGGCTGCACTCCGGCATCGGCTACGTGCTGCAGACGCCGCACCTGTTCTCCGGCACCATCCGGGAGAACCTGCTGTACGGAAACCCCGCCGCAAGCGAGGAGCAGATCCGGCAGGCCCTGGACCTGGTCTCTGCCGGGGAGCTGGTGGACCGGCTGGAAAAGGGCCTGGACACCGACGTGGGGGAGGGGGGCGACATGCTCTCCACCGGGGAAAAGCAGCTGATCTCCTTTGCCCGGGCCATCCTGGCCGATCCCCGGATTCTGGTGCTGGACGAGGCCACCGCCTCCGTTGACACCATCACCGAGCAGAAGATCCAGGCGGCCATCGACACCATCATCCGCGGCCGCACCTCCATCGTCATCGCCCACCGCCTGTCCACCGTGCGAAACGCGGACGTGATCCTGGTGGTCCGCGACGGCAAAATCGTGGAGCGGGGCAGACATGAGGACCTGATGGAAAGCCGCGGCGTCTATTACCGGCTCTATACCCGCCAGTACGAGGACGAGGCCACCAATTCAGTTTTCAGCAGTCAGTAGTCAGTAGTTAGTAGTCAGTAGTTAGTAGTTCGTTTTCGGCAGATGCGGGAAGCTTTCGGTTTACGCAGAAATCCGGGTTCACAGCCGTAGGGGAGGGGCGAGCCCCTCCCCTACACGCAGAAACGCTGGCCCACCCTCGTAGGGGCGGATATCATCCGCCCGAAAATGCCTGACGCGGTACCAGATCCGCGGGCGCTTCATGAAGCGCCCCTACACGCGAAAATGCGGGTTTTCCCCCCTTGGCTCGCCCCTCCGGGGAGAGCTGGCGCGCAGCGCCTGAGAGGGGCCGCAATAAGAATTGGGGACGGTTCTTTTTTCCCGCTTTCAGGAAAAAAGGACCGTCCCTTTGACGGCAATATTTGTAAACAATTTGTAAATATGGAGCACTGGTGGTGGATAAAAAGCGGTTGGAAAAGAAAAAACTTGCATTTGTGGGGAAGATGTGCTATATTGTGCCAGGGATGAGGGTCGTACAGTGTAACGTATACCCTCATTTTCCCTTTTTCCGGGGCGGAAAAAACCGGCCCGAAATCTCAAAAAACGGGGCGCTCTCCCGCCGCTGTGGGGCGGTGATGAGGGGGCCGCTCCGTCTGCGAAGGTCTGCAATCGGACCCTCGCACGAAAGGAGAAATGATTTGAAAAAGCTGATTATACCCATTGTCGTCCCGATCCTGGCCCTGTCTCTGATGATCGGCCAGGGCGAGGCAAGCGCGGAAGAGAGCGGGAAGGAAGAGCAGGCCGCCGTGCAGGCGGAGGGCGCGGGAGAAATCCTGCCCCTGGCCTTCAACACCGCCGTCCGGAAGGAAGAGCGGCTGAGCCCCAGCATCGTGTTCACCGAGTACAAGAGCGAGAAGTCAGAGCTGTTTCTGTGGAACTGCCTGAACAAATACGCGCCCAACGACGTGATCGGCGCGGGGATTCTGGGCTATTTCTGGCGGGAGAGCTTCTTCCGCTCCGACTCCGTCTCCGGCTGGGCTACGGTCCTGGCGGAGACCGGCGAGGACATCTGCGAGCAGGTGACCGAGGAGGTGGACGCGGGCCTGGCGGACGCATCCAGCCGGGACATGTTCATCTACTGCATCCGGGAGCAGAGCGGCGGCTACGGCCTGGGCCAGTGGTTCAGCATGGGCTATCTGGAGACGCTCTACGACTATGCCCGGGAGTGGGGCACCTCCATCGGCGACGCGGAAATGCAGTGCGCCTTCGTGGT
>CAMVIC010000139.1 GCA_947167435.1 uncultured Clostridia bacterium
CTTCGGCATGGCGCTGGTGCACAACTGCTCCTTCCCCATGGTGGTGGAGCTGTGCTCCTCCAGGAAGATCGGCAAGTTCACCGGCTACTATTACACCGCCAGCATGTCCGCCCAGACCGTCACGCCGGTGCTTCTGGGACTTGTGCTCAACGCCACCCTGGCCTGGCGCGCCCTGCCGGTATATGCTGCCATTCTGACCGCACTGAGCTTTACGGTGTTTACCTGCCTGGTCAAGAACATCAAGGCCGGCAAGGTGGCCAACGTCACCGGGCTGGAAGCCCTGGGCGAGGACAATTGAAACCGGCGAAAGACGCCAAACCCGACGAAGTAACTGTTCAGTCCCCCTGTGGGTAACTGAACGGCTGTCTGACTGATTGCATTTCAGGGAGGAATTCACGTGAAAAACAAACGGCTCAACATGATTCTCGGCCTGGGCGCCGCCCTGGCCGCTCCCTTCTGTCTCCTGGCGCCCGGCGGCGCCTCCAAGCGTCAGAAGGCTCCCTTCCTGGGCGTCAACTTCGCCCACCGGGGTCTGCACAGCCGGGACAAGTCCGTGCCCGAAAACTCCATGGAAGCCTTCCGCCGGGCGGCGGCAGCGGGCTACGGGATTGAGCTGGACGTGCAGCTGAGCCGGGACGGGCAGGTGGTGGTCTTTCATGACGCCACGCTGCAGCGGGTCTGCGGGGTTGAGGGCCGCGTGGATGAGAAGACCTATGCCGAGCTGAGTCAGCTTTCCCTCTGCGGAAGCGACAGCGGCATCCCCCTCTTCGCCGACGTGCTGAACGTTGTCCGCGGCCGCGGTCCCCTGCTGGTGGAGCTGAAAAACGGCAGGCATAACCGGGAGCTCTGTGAAAAGACCCGGGCCCTGCTGGACAACTACCGGGGCGAGGTGTGCATCGAGAGCTTCAACCCCCTCATTGTGGCCTGGTTCCGCTTCCACGCCCCCGATCTGCTGCGCGGGCAGCTTGCCACCCGCAGCAGGGATTATGTGGAGGACGGGATAAAGCCCGCGCAGGCTTTTGTTCTGAGCCATACCCTGCTGAACTTCATCGCCCGGCCCCAGTTTATCGCCTACAGGATCGGTTACCGGCCGCCGACGGTGCGCTTTGCCGAGGCACTGGGCGCCATGCGCTTCGGCTGGACCTCTCACGAGCCCCGGAACGAAAAGGGCCGGGACGCGGTAATCTTCGAGTTCTACAAACCCAGGCTGAAATTCAAATAAGCACCGCTGTTTGGTATTTCTCACAAAATTTTCGGGGATCAATCCAACAATCTGCACAGAACGTAGAATTGGATTATTATACCTTGACAAGCGGGGAAAAGCGGAATATTATGCAGTCAAAGATAGAGGCGCGAGGTTCATCAGTAAGCTCCAGCTCAGAAGCAGCTTTCGCGGGAGCGGAAAGGGAACATCGCCGAAGTGAGGAAAAGCAGCTGCGCTCATCCTTGCTGGGCCGTCGGAAAAGATCCGCCGGACTGTCACGCAAGTGGAGCGCTATCGAGTACAAACAATCCGGCCGGGGCCCCGGCTGAGAAACAGCTTTTGTGCCGTAAACGCTTCCAGCGTTTACGGCTTTTGTTTTGCGCCTCGTCTAATCTGATTAAAGGAGCAAGAAACATGAACAACGGAAGAAGAATCATCGCCATCCTGATGGCCCTTATCCTGGTCCTGGCCCTGAGCGCCTCCGCCTTTGCCGAGCCCGGCATCACCGAAGAGCAGGCCGCCTCCCTTGGCTACCTGAACGGACAGCTTCGCGTGGGCATGGAATGTGCCTATGCCCCCAACAACTGGCAGGAATCCGAGCCCAGCGAGACCAACGTCCCCATTGAGAACGTGCCCGGCGCCTATGCCGAGGGCTACGACGTGCAGTGGGCCCGCATCATTGCCGATTACCTGGGCCTGGAGCTGGTCATCGTGAAGATGGACTGGGACGGCCTGATCCCCGCGCTGAACGAGGGCCAGATCGACGCCATCATCGCCGGCATGATGGACACCGCCTCCCGCCGCGAGGCCATCAACTTCTCCACGCCTTACCACGCTACCCTCTACGGTATGATGGTCAATTCCGGCTCCCCCTTTGAGGGTGCCACCAGCATCCAGGACTTCGGCGGCGCCAGCGTTCTGGGTCAGAAGGACACCGCGCTTGACACCGTTATCGACCAGATCGAGGGCGTCAACCACCTGAACCCGGTCTCCAGCATTCCCGACATGATCGCCCGCCTGCAGCAGGGCGCCTGCGACGCCATCGTGGTCAACGTGGAGAACGCTCCCGCCTACATGGCCTCCAACCCCGATTTCGTGCTGATCACCTTCGACGAGGAGAACGGCTTCGAGCTGCCCGCCAAGGGCTCCTGCGTTGGCATCCGCTACGATGACGACGAGCTGTGCGCTCTGGTAAACGAGGCTCTGGCCACCGTGGAGCAGGAGCAGCGCGACGAGATGTGGGAGACCGCAGCCGAGAAGGCTCCCGCCTGATTTCTGAAGCAATCCCCATAAATGTTTGAGCCGGCCGGGGCTTTGTCCCCGGCCGGAATCACAGGAAGCCGAGAGGAAACGAGATTATGAAGCAACAAGCCAAGGGCAATTTCATCACCCGGGATTACCGCTACGTCTATCTGGGCGGCAGCCTGATCGCGCTGCTGTGCCTGAGCATGCTGGCAAGTCCCGCACATCCCGGCAGCTTTCTCACAGACGGCGGCGTGCTGACGCTTGTGTGCCGCGTGATCAGCTGGGCCTTTCTGGCGCTCAGCGGCATGGCGCTGATGGTCAAGATGGCCTACTGGAAGACCTATGACAGCACCGTGATGCGCCGCCCGTTCATGCTGCGCGTCAGCCGCTGGGCCTCTTATCTGGTGGTCCTGGTCTGTCTGCTCACGCTGCTGGACCGGGGACTTCTGCAGCTGATTTACACCATCCGCCTCTGCGCCGGCATGGAGAAAAACCCCAAGGGCTTCGGCTCCTCCATGATCTATATGAGCATCAAGGGCAAGGACCTGCTGCTGACCGGTATCTGGACCACGGTTCGTCTCGCTCTGCTGGGCACGGCCATTGCCTTCATCCTGGCCATCTTCATGGTTTTCATGCGCATCCAGGAGCCGGACAAGCGGGACAACGACTTTGTCAAGGCCGTCAAATGGCTGGCCAGCCACTTCGCCCGGCTGTACATTTTTGTCATCCGCGGCACGCCCATGATGGTGCAGGCTCTGATCTTTTATTACTTCGGCTTTAACCTGTTCAAGGGAACCGGCATGACCGTCACGGAGATCAACGGGGTCTGGAGCTTCTTTATCTCGGGACTTTGCACCGTGGCGCTCAACTCCACCGCCTACCTGACCGAGGTGCTGCGGGGCGGCATCCTGGCCATCGACCGGGGCCAGACCGAGGCCTCCCGCTCCCTGGGCATGACCAACTGGCAGTCCATGATCAAGGTGGTTTTCCCCCAGGCGGTCAAGAACTCCATCCCCGCCATCGGCAACGAATTTATCATCAACATCAAGGACTCCTCCGTGCTGTCGGTCATCGGCGTGATGGACCTGATGTACGCCACCAAGTCCGTCAGCGGCATCTACTTCCGCTCCCTGGAGATCTACTGTGTGGCGGCGCTGCTGTACCTGGTGCTGACCTGGCTGTCGACCCTGCTGCTGAAGTATCTGGGCAGCAAGCTGGACACCCCCTACAAGGGCATCACCAGTTCCAATTGAGGAGGGCCTTATGAACGAGACCGTATTGAAGATCGAAAAGCTGGAGAAGTCCTTCGGCGACCTGCATGTTCTCAAGGGCATCGACCTGGAGATCCATCGGGGCGAGGTGGTCTGCATCATCGGCGCCTCCGGCTCCGGCAAGTCCACGCTGCTGCGCTGCATCAACCTCCTGGAGGAGGCGGACTCCGGCAGCATCTGGTTTGACGGACAGGACCTGATGGACCTGCACGTGAACCTGAACGCCCTGCGCCAGAAAATCGGCATGGTGTTTCAGAGCTTCAACCTGTTCAACAACAAAAACGTGCTCGACAACTGCACCCTTGCCCCCATGACCGTGCGCAAGACGCCCCGCAAGCAGGCGGAGGCGACGGCGGTCAAGCATCTGACCACCGTGGGTCTGGCGGACTTCATCTACGCCGACTCTACCCGCCTCTCCGGCGGACAGAAGCAGCGTGTGGCCATCGCCCGCGCTCTGTGCATGGAGCCGGAGATCATGCTCTTTGACGAGCCCACCTCCGCCCTGGACCCGGAAATCGTGGGCGAGGTGCTGGACGTTATGAAGGAGCTGGCCGCCGAGGGCATGACCATGGTGGTGGTCACCCACGAGATGGCCTTCGCCAAGGAGGTCAGCGACCGGGTGGTGTTCATGGACCAGGGCGTAATTCTGGAGCAGGGCAGTCCCAAAGAGCTCTTTGGCAATCCCAAAAATGAGCGCACCCGGGAATTTCTCAGCCGCTATCTGGAGGACAAGCAGGAATGAGCAGCGTCTTTACTTATTTTGCAAACGAGAACGCCTATCCGGATCTGGACGTGGAACAGGCGGCCGCCACACTGGCGGAGGCCATCCGCTGCCGGACCGTCAACTACGCCGACCACAGTCTGACCGATTTCCGGGAATTTGACAAGCTGCAGGAGCTGATGAAAAACAGCTTCCCCGCGGTGATGGCGGCAGGCAGCTTCGAGCTTGTGGGCCACGCGGTGCTGATCACCATTCCCGGCTCCGACGAGAGCCTGCTTCCCTGCCTGTACATGTCCCATCAGGACGTGGTGCCGGTGGTGGCTGGGACGGAGCAGGACTGGACCCACGCCCCCTTTTCCGGCGACATTGCCGACGGCTTTATCTGGGGGCGCGGAACGCTGGACATCAAGGAGATGGTATTCGGCATTCTGGAGGCTGCGGAGTATCTGCTCCGCCGCGGCGCACGCTTCCGCCGCACCGCCTATCTGGCCTTCGGCGACGACGAGGAGACCCTGAACCTGGGCGCCCGCTCTCTGGCGGAAACGCTGCAAAGCCGGGGCGTCCGTCTGGAGTTTGTGCTGGACGA
>CAMVIC010000140.1 GCA_947167435.1 uncultured Clostridia bacterium
ACACGGCCATCATCCCCATGTCCCACGGCGTGGACTCCCTGAACGTGGCAGCTGCCGCAGCCGTGGCCTTCTATCAATTATGTAAACCCATGTAGCGCCGGCAATCTGCCGGCCAACCATTCATTGAAACGCGGTGAACGGAATGACAAGATTAGACGATTACTTTTCTAAACTGAAAAACAAACGGGTCCTCGTCCTGGGCGTGGGCGTCAGCAACCGCCCCCTGGTGCGGCTGCTGCTGCGCTATGGGATCGACGTCACCTGCTGCGACAAGACGCCCCGGGAGAAGCTGGACGCCGAAGTCCTCCGGCTGGAAGCGCACGGCGCAAAGCTCCACCTGGGGGAGGGCTATCTGGACGGCCTGTCCGGCGACGTGGTGTTCCGCACCCCGGGCCTGCACCCGGATACCCCCCAGATCAAAGCACTGCGGGAGCAGGGCGCCGTCGTCACCTCTGAGATGGAGGCCTTTTTCGCCGTCTGCCCCGCGCAGATCATCGCCGTCACCGGCTCCGACGGGAAGACCACCACCTCCACGCTGATCTCCGAGCTGCTGAAAAAGCAGGGCTTCCGGGTCTGGCTGGGGGGCAACATCGGCACCCCGCTGCTGGATAAGGCGGACGAAATGGAGCCCACGGATCTGGTGGTGCTGGAGCTGTCCTCCTTCCAGCTGATGTACTTCCCCTACAGCCCCCACACCGCCGTCATCACCAACCTCTCCCCCAACCACCTGGATATCCACAAGGATATGGAGGAGTACGTGGCCGCCAAGGAGAACCTGTATCTCCACCAGAAGGCGGACGACGTTCTGATCCTGAACCGGGACAACGCGATCACACATTCGTTTGCGCCGAAGGCCAGGGGCCGGGTGCTGGAATTCTCCCGGCTGACGGAGCCGGAGCGGGGCGTCTTCCTCCGGGACGGCGTCATCTGGCGCAAGGGGGAGACCCTGGAGAAGGTCCTGGATCAGTCCGATATCCTGCTGCCCGGCATCCATAACGTGGAAAACTACATGGCCGCCATCCTGGCGGTAGGGGAACGGGTCAGCACCGAGAATATCCGGGCCGTGGCCCGGAGCTTCGGCGGCGTGGAGCACCGGATCGAGCTGGTGCGGGAGAAGGACGGCGTCCGGTATTACAACGACTCCATCGCCTCCTCGCCCACCCGCACCATCGCGGGCCTGCGAAGCTTCGATCAGAAGCTGATCCTGATCGCGGGGGGCTACGATAAGCACGTCCCCTTCGAGCCCCTGGGCCCGGAGATCGTAGACCACGTCAAGACCCTGATCCTCACCGGGGCCACCGCGCCCAAGATCGAGGCCGCCGTCCTGGCCGCCCCCAATTACGCCCCCGGCAGCCCGGAGATCCTCCACGAGGAGGACTTCTACGAGGCCGTCCGCCTGGCCTCCCGGGTGGCAAAGCCCGGCGACGTGGTGATCCTCTCTCCCGCCGGCCCGGCCTTCGATAAGTTTAAAAACTTCATGGTTCGGGGCAAAGAGTTCAAGAAAACCGTCATGTCCCTATAACGTCGTAGCGGCGCACAGTGTGCGCCACAGCAAGGAGGAACAATCATGGGCGTTTCCAAGATACTCCGCAAGTTCTCCACCCGCGGCGCGAAGTGCGCCGCCGTCATTGTGGCCGCCGGCAGCGCCACCCGTATGCAGGGGATCGACAAGATCATGGCGGAGCTGGGCGGCGAGCCGCTGATCCTCCACACCCTCCGGGCCTTCCAGAACAGCGACGACATCCAGGAGATCGTCCTGGTCACCCGGGAGGAGCTGCAGGAGCAGCTGAGCCAGCTCTGCGTGGCGCAAAAGCTCAGCAAGGTCACCAAGATCTGCAAGGGCGGGGAGACCCGGGCCGAATCCGTCCGGGCCGGTCTGGATCAGGTCTCCGACCGGTGCGGCTTCGTGGCCATCCACGACGGGGCCCGTCCGCTGGTGACGCAGGCCGTCATCCACGACGCCGTCCGCAAGGCCGCCAAGTTCAACGCTGCGGCCCCCGCCGTGCCCGTCAAGGATACCATTAAGGTGGTTCACGGGGGCGTGGTGGAGTCCACCCCGGATCGCAGCGCCCTCTACGCTGTCCAGACGCCCCAGGTCTTTGCCATCGAGCTCTACCGGGCTGCCCTGGAGCAGGCCATCGCCGCCAAGGAGCAGCTCACCGACGACTGCGCCGCCGCGGAGAAGTACGGCCTCAACGTGGTCATCACCCCGGGCAGCGACGAGAATATCAAGGTCACCACACCCACGGATCTGATCCTGGCGGAGGCCCTGCTGCAGGGGAGGAAGGGCCAATGAGGATCGGTCACGGCTATGACGTGCATCGGCTGGTGCCGGGCCGCGCGCTGATTCTGGGGGGCGTGCGCCTGGACTACCCCCTGGGCCTGGACGGCCACTCCGACGCCGACGTGCTGACCCACGCGGTGATGGACGCCCTGCTGGGCGCAGCCGGCCTGGGAGATATCGGGCGGCACTTTCCCGATAACGACCCCGCCTACCGGGGCATCGACAGTCAGATCCTCCTCTCGAAGCTGCGGGAGCTGCTGGCTGCCAAGGGCTTCCGGATCGGCAATCTTGACGTGACCGTCATTGCCCAGGCCCCCAAGCTGGCGCCGCACCTTGCCGCCATGGAGCAGACCCTCTCCGCAACCCTGGAGATCGATCCCGCCCGGATCAACGTCAAGGCCACCACGGAGGAGCACCTGGGCTTCACCGGCCGCGGCGAAGGTATCGCCTGCCACGCGGTCTGCCTGTTGGAGGAATAAAGGCCTCCCTTGTCATTCTGAGCAAAGCGAAGAATCCGCATCCCCCGTCCCCTGGTGACTGGTGACTGGTGACTGGTGACTGGTGACTGGTGACTGTCCCCCGTCCCCTGATGCCTAAAACAAATTTATAAAAATCTTTCCCATTTTCAAAAATAATGCTTGCATTTTTCGAAGCCCTGTGCTATAATACCCATGCTGTGAGGGAGACGGTAGCCTTCCTGAACAAATGGGGGTATAGCTCAGCTGGGAGAGCGCTTGAATGGCATTCAAGAGGTCAGCGGTTCGATCCCGCTTATCTCCACCAAAAAAGACGTCATGAAAGACGTCTTTTTTTCATTATTCCGGCGTATCTATTCAGTCGCCCCATGAATTGTAGGGGCGGATGCCCACATCCGCCCTCGCTTCCCGGTCAGAAACGGCAAAAAGGGCCGATGTAGGCATCGGCCCCTACGGGCAGCTGAACAGATACATTTCGGCTTTTGATTCATAAGAGAAAAGCCGAGGATGAGAGAGGAGTCGCGCGATGGACGGAAAGACCTCAAAACGGACAACGACGGAAAGCAGCAGGCGCGCGCAGCGCTTTGGTCTGCTTCTTCTGCTCCTGGTGGCGCTGGCTGTGCTGACGGCCTGTGAGCCGGAGCCGGAGCTGCATCGATCCCAGGAGCCCTTCTACCTGGAAGCCACGGAAACCGGACTGCTTTACGAGGATCACGTCAACGGCTGCGTGCTGACGCTCCCGGCGGAGGCGGAGGCGGACACATCCCTGTTTCCCATCCGTACCGTCTTCTCGGCGGAGGGCTGGAGACTGCAGCTCTTTGTGGAGCCGGAGCTGAACAGCAGCAAGCAGCGCAGCTACGTGGGCTATTCCAATAAGCCCCTGGAGAACGGCGGGGAGCTGACCGTCACAAACAGCGGCAGCCGCAAGGCCGGCCCAAACGGGCAGTATTCCGCCACGGCCAACGCCTGGTCGCGCAGACCGCTCTCCCGTCTGCATGACGACTACCCCAACGCCGTCTGCGTGGACGTCTGCATCGGTTCAAGCAAGGCTGTCACCCTGCTGCTGCAATACCGGGACGGGGTGGACGCAGAGGCCCTCCTGGAGCCCCTGTGCAGCAGCCTGCAGGGCTGCAGCGCCACAGCGAAGGCGCCGAAGCTGCACTATGGCGACGCCTCCACCCAGGACGCCATGGACGCGCACACCCGCGCAGTCTTTGAGAAGCTGTTCGGGGAGCAGGCCGGTCTGAGCTGGGGCATCTTCGAGCCCACAGAGACGACCCTTGTGCTGGAAACCCAGACCCGACTCCCCGCGCTGGAGGAAGCGCTGAACTATAAATTCACCGTCAGCGTCCTGTATATGGACTTTGCCTGCACGGTGGATCCCATCCGCCAGCGGCTGAGCCGTGCTGCCGAGCAGGGGATCGTGACGGAGCTTACCGTCCAGACGACCTCTGTTTCCATGCTCTTTGACGTGCTGGACGGGCAGTATGACGCCTATCTGCGGGAGCTTGCCCAGGCGGTCTCGTCCCAGCCCACGCCGGTGCTCATGCGGCTGGGCAATGAGATGAACGGGGATTGGTGCTCCTGGTGCGCCTACAACTTCGGCCGGGACGGTTTTTTATACACGGAATTCTACCGCTATATCCATGATTTCTTCCGGGCCGAGGGCGTTGAGAACGCGATCTGGGTCTGGAATCCGAACCACAGATCTCTGCCGAACTACGCGTGGAACAACGAGCTGGTCTATTATCCCGGCGACGCCTACGTGGACGTGGTGGGTCTGACGGCCTACAACACCGGGAGCTATTACAGCGGCGAGACCTGGCAGTCCTTCTCCCAGCTGTACACGGATTATTACGCCCATATGAGTGAGCTGTTCTCCCAGCCGCTGATGATCACGGAGTTTTCCTGCTCCGGCATCGGGGGCGATAAGGTACAGTGGGTGCGGGATATGTTTGCCGCCCTGGACGCGTTCCCCCGGCTCCGGGTGGCGGTCTGGTGGAATTCCCAGGATATGGATTGGTCGAAGGATCCCCCCGTCGTCGCCCGCTCCTATCGGTTCGACGACGATGAAGCGGTGTTCGCGATCTTCCGCGAAAAGCTCCCCGCCTTCCCCAGCCGGGATTGACCCGCCGTTCCCCGCGCCTCGGCAGCGCCACGCCAAGCCTCTGTAGCGGCGCACGAAGGTAGCGCCACGGGCCGCACCCTACTGTAGCGCGGGCTATTAGCCCGCCTTTCCCCCGCACGCACCCCGCCC
>CAMVIC010000141.1 GCA_947167435.1 uncultured Clostridia bacterium
TGGCTGTCAACGCCGGCCAGATCAAGACCGGTGCTCCCTCCCGTACCGACCGCGTTGCCAAGTACAACCAGCTGCTCCGCATCGAGGAAGAGCTGTTCGACGTGGCCCAGTACCCCGGCAAGAAGGCTTTCTTCTCCATCGGCTGAGCCTGAAAAGTGTTTTCCGAAAGGACGTGCGCATCTCCGCGCACGTCCTTTTTTGTCCGTTATGCCAGACCGTTTGTTTCATGCGACACCCTGCAGGGGCAGCTGAAACAATTGAAAGAAGACAGGCGGAAAAGCTGTCCGGGTTTGACTTTCCCCGCGGAAAATGAGAAAATCAGGACGAAAAGACAGAAATAACGTCGATTGTGGAATCAGATAAACAGAAGGAGAAAACCATGAAAATTGTCATTCTGGACGGCTATACCGAAAACCCCGGCGACCTGAGCTGGGACGCACTGCGCGCCTTTGGCGAGCTGACGGTCTATGACCGCACCCCTTATGAGGACGGAGAGATCGCCCGCCGCATCGGAGACGCGGAGGTGGTCTTCACCAACAAGTGCCCCGTCCGCAAGGCGGTGATCGACGCCTGCCCCAACCTGAAATACATCTCCGTCCTGGCCACCGGCTACAACATCGTGGACTATACCTATGCCTGGGAGAAGGGCATTCCCGTCTCCAACGTCCCCACCTACGGCACCGCTGCGGTGGGTCAGTTCGCCATCGCCCTGCTGCTGGAGATCTGCCACCATGTGGCCCACCACAGCGACGAGGTCCACGCCGGCCGCTGGGAGAGCAACCCCGACTGGTGCTTCTGGGACTATCCCCTCATCGAGCTTGCGGGCAAGACCATGGGCATCATCGGCTTCGGCAAGATCGGCCAGACCACCGGGCGCATCGCAAAGGCCCTGGGCATGACCGTGCTTGCCTCCGGCAGCCGGGAGACCGAGGAAGGCCGGGCCATTGCCGAATATGTGGACCGGGACACCCTCTTTGCCCGCAGCGACGTGGTGGTGCTCCACTGCCCGCTGTTTCCGGAGACGGAGGGCATGATCAACAAAGACAGCATCGCCAAAATGAAGGACGGCGTCATCCTCATCAACAACAGCCGCGGCCAACTGGTGGTGGAGCAGGACCTGGCGGACGCGCTCAATTCCGGCAAGGTCTATGCCGCCGGGCTGGACGTGGTCTCCACCGAGCCCATCCGGGGCGACAACCCCCTGCTCAGCGCCAGGCACTGCCTCATCACGCCCCATATCTCCTGGGCACCCAAGGAGGCCCGGGTGCGGATTCTTGACTGCTCGGTGCAGAACCTGCAGTCTTACGTGGACGGCGCCCCCATCAACGTGGTCAACCGTCCCCGGGAGGAGAGAAAATGAAGGCGGCTCTGCGGCAGGATGCCCAGCGCATCCTGGAGGCGGCCATCGCCGCCGTGCTGCCCGATGAGGCGGTGCGCCGCGCCCTGTCCGGGCGCCGCTTCCCCGGCCGGGTGTATCTGGTGGCGGCGGGAAAGGCCGCCTGGCGCATGGCCCGCGCCGCGGTGGAGGAGCTGAAGGTACCCCTGTCCGGCGGCGTGGTGATCAGCAAGTACGCGCATATCGAGCAGCCCATTCCCGGCCTTCGCTGCCTGGAGGCGGGACATCCGGTGCCGGACCTCAACGGTGTGGCCGCCACCCGGGAGGCCCTGGAGCTGACGGCGGACCTCAAGCCGGAGGACACGGTGCTGTTCCTGCTCTCCGGCGGCGGCAGCGCCCTGTTTGAGCAGCCCCTCATCCCCCTGGAGGAGCTGCAGGACGTGACCGATCAGCTCCTCGCGGCCGGAGCGGACATCGTGGAGATCAACACCGTCCGCAAGCGCCTGTCTGCCGTGAAGGGCGGGAAGTTTGCCCTGCACTGTGCCCCCGCGAGAGTACTCAGCGTTGTGCTCAGCGACATTCTGGGCGACCCGCTGGACAGCATCGCAAGCGGCCCCGCATACCCGGACAGCAGCACCTGCGCCCAGGCGAGGGAGATCGCCGCGCGCTATTCCCTGCGCCTGTCGGAGACGGCCCGGGCGCTTCTGGACCGGGAGACGCCCAAGACCCTGGACAATGTGGAGACCCTGGTGAACGGCTCGGTAAAAGAGCTCTGCGCCGCCGCGGCCAAAGCGGCGGAGGCGCTGGGCTATGAGAGCGTGTATCTGACCGACCGGCTCTCCTGCGAGGCCCGGGAGGCCGGGCGCTTCCTGGGAAGCATCCTGAAAAGCCACGCAGACGACGGCAAAGCCCTGGCCTTCATTGCCGGGGGAGAGACGGTGGTGCACCTGACCGGGCACGGCCTGGGCGGCCGGAACCAGGAGCTGGCCCTGGCAGCCTGCGAGGGCATCGCGGGGCTGGAAAAGGCCGCGGTGTTCAGTGTCGGCTCCGACGGGACCGACGGCCCCACGGACGCGGCCGGCGGCTATGTGGACGGAGAGAGCCTTGCCGCTCTGAAGGAGGCGGGCCTGTCGCTTTCGGCGGTTCTGTCGGATAACGACGCCTATCACGCCCTGCAGGCCGTCGGCGGCCTGATTGTCACCGGACCCACCGGCACCAACGTAAACGACGTGGCCGTGGCGCTTTTGAGACCCTGAAAACAGTATAGAATACGCTGAGGGCGGATGCAGTTGCATCCGCCCTCAGACTGTAGACAAACCAGTAGAAGAGACAAAAGAAGGACGATAGAGCCGCGGGGGAGCGCGAGGGGGCAAGACCCGCCTCGCATTCCAATCACCGCCAGCAAGAAGCCTGCCTTAGCAGGCTTCTTGCCGAGCGCAGTGAGATTTTTTGTGATATACGGATTCACAAAAAATGTGGCGGCTGAAGCGTGTGACAAAGTCCCTGAGGGACTTTGTCTACACGCTGAGGGCGGATGCTGAACGCATCCGCCCTCGAACTGTTTTTATTCCTGTTTCGTGTGCTTTTCAAACCAGTCGGTAATCTCCTGCAGGCGTCTGAGCCGGTGTTTGGGCTTGCCGGAGCGGCTGAGCTCGTGGTTCTCCCCGTGGAAAAGGCACATCCGGGCCTCCACGCCCCGCTCCAGCAGGCTTGCGAACATCTGCAGTCCCTGCTCCAGGGGGCAGCGGTAATCCTCGTCGGAGTGGATGAAAAGGGTGGGCGTCTTCACGTTTCCGGCATAGGCCAGAGGCGAGCGCTCCCACAGCTTTTCCGGGCTTTCCAGCAGATCTCCGGCATTCTGGTCCGGGGTGAAATAAAAGCCGATGTCGCTGGTGCCCCAGAAGCTGAGCCAGTTGGAGATGGAGCGCTGGCTGGCCGCGCAGCAGAAGCGGTCCGTGTGGCCGATGATCCAGTTGGTCATGAAGCCGCCGTAGCTGCCGCCGGTCTCACAAACCCGGGCAGGGTCGATCTGGGGATAGTACTCCAGCACCGCGTTGCAGAAATCCATCAGATTGTCATAGTCCACCGTGCCGTAGCGGCCCCGGATGTCCATAAAGGCGTTGTCCCGGCCGTCGCTTCCGGTTGGGTTGCAGAAAAACACAAAATAGCCCATGCCGGCCCACAGCTGCATCTCGTGATAGAATACCGGGCCGTAAACGGTTTTCGGGCCCCCGTGGATGTCGAACACCGCGGGATATTTCTTCCTCGGATCAAAGTCCCTGGGCAGCAGCACCCAGCCGCCGATCTCCGTTCCCCGGGAGCAGATCCGCAGGGGCTGGGGCCTGGCCACATAGCGCTCCGCCAGGGCCTCGTCCTGGAAGCGGCTCACCCGGGTGATCTCCCCGGTCTTCAAATCCGCCCGGTACAGCTCCTGGGGGCGCATATCATAAAGGGCAATGAGCAGGGCCTCGTCGCCGCATACGTCGAAGGCGTCGATGCTGCCGCTCTTTTCGATCAGGGGATGGTCGCTGCCGTCGCCGTCCAGGCGATAGAGAAGACAGTCGCCCTCCCGGGTGCTCAGGTGGAAGAGGCTTCCGTCCTGGGGCACGTGCTCTCTCCCGCCGCCCAGACGGCAGTCGCTGCCGACGGAGTTGTAAAGGCTGTATTCCTCAGCCCGCAGAAGGCTTATTTCACCGCCGGCCATGTCCACCCGGTAGACCCAGTTGTTTTCGTTCAGACCGAAGCGCTCGGCCTCGGTGGCAAAGAGCCACAGCTCCTCTCCCACGGCTTCCATCCCGGAAAACTGCAGCTGCCGGTATTCACAGACGGTGCGCTCCTCTCCGGTTTTCCCGTTCCGGCAGCGCAGGGTAAAGCCCTTCAGCTGCAGCTTGGCGCCCCGGTGGTTTACGGCGTAGACAATTTCGTCTCCCAGCACCGTAAAGCCCAGCAGGTCCTCCGTCGGCGCGGTCAGCGGCGTCACGGTCAGGGGCTCTCTCGTCACCAGGAAGAGCCGGTCCCGCTGCCCGTTTGTGATGCCGGAGCCGTTGAAGTACCAGGGCAGCTCGTCCAGCACCTCATAGTCCTTGTCCTCTTCCCGCTGCTTGCGGAGCTTCTCCCGCTCCTCCTCCCCGGCGGCATAGAGCTCCGGCCAGCGCTTGTCCACCGTGCCGGAGACCACAAAGCGGTTTTCGTCCAGTACCTTGATCTCGCCCGCGGTAAAGGGCAGCGTCAGGAAGGGCAGCGCCTCGCCGCCCCGCAGGTCCAGGGCATAGAGGGCGGTGAAGGCCTCGTGGGCGTCCGCCCGCTTCTTCTCCGCGGCTGAGCGCACCGCCGGAAACAGCAGCCGGTTTTCGTCCAGCCAGACAAAGCGCCCCTCCTTGCCAAGGTCCGTCAGCTGGCGCAGCCGGCCGTTTTCATACAGCCACAGCCGCTGCTCATAGCAGTTTTCCTCCTCGTTGGCGTTGGCCGCAACAAAGGCTGCCCGCTGCCCGCCGGGCGCGTAGCGGATATTGGACAGAAAGCGATAGCGCAGAATGTCCCCCAGTTCAATGGCTTTCATGGTGTTTCCCCCTGATTCCGGATTTTTCCTGTATTATATCCGGAAAGAGACCGCGCGTCAATCGCCGTGCCCTGAGAACCATAAAACAGAAAGCCGTGCCCATTCGGGCACGGCTT
>CAMVIC010000142.1 GCA_947167435.1 uncultured Clostridia bacterium
GACATTGAGGCCTTCCAGTTCCTTGCCCATCATCTTAGCCACCAGTTCCACCTGGGGCAGCTTTTCGACTTCGTATTCGCCCACCAGTTCGCCGTTGCGCAGAACCGTGATCCGGTCACTGACCTCATAGACCTGTTCCAGGAAATGCGTGACAAAGATGATGCCGACGCCCTGGGCCTTCAGGTCCCGCATCAGGCGGAACAGCATGGCCACTTCCTTGTCGTCCAGGGAGGACGTGGGCTCATCCAGGATCAGAACCTTGCAGTCGGTATCCACCGCCCGCGCGATGGCCACCATCTGCTGCACGGCCAGGGAGCAGCTGCCCAGCTGCTGCCGGGGACGGGCGGGAATCCCGAGCCGGGTGAGCAGCTCACCGGATTTCTTCTCCATGTCCTTCCAGCGCACGGTGCTTCCCCTGCCGCGCCCGATATACATGTTCTCCGCCACGGAGAGATTGGGGCACAGGGTGATTTCCTGATACACGGTGCTGATGCCGAAATTCTGCGCTTCCTGGGGAGAGCGGATGCTGATGGGGGATGCAATGCCTGCGATGCGGATCTCGCCTGCGTCCTTGGGGTAAACGCCGGTGAGCACCTTGATCAGGGTGGACTTGCCGGCCCCGTTTTCGCCCATCAGTGCATGAATCTCTCCCGCGCGCAAGGTGAAATCCACATCAGAAAGCGCGCGCACGCCTGGGAACGATTTGCATATGCCGCGCATGGACAGCACAATTCCAGATTCCATCCACTTCGCCCCTTTGCCATAAAAGTGATTTCAAGATAAGGCGCGGTGCAGACCGCGGCCTGCCGCCGGCGATCCGCACCGCGCCATATTGGTGTTTCAGGTTTTCATCCGAGACGTTTTTGATTATTCGCCCAGACCGTAGGTGGCGATGTCGTCTTCGGTGATCTCGCGGGCATCAAAGCCCTTTTCCACGGAGATGATCTGCTTGGCTTCGTTCAGGCCTTCAATGGCGCCGCCGTCCTGCAGGGTCTTGATCATGCCGTCGATCACGGCTGCCTGGAAGGGGCTGCACTGTCCGTCATAGTTCCAGTTGCCGGCCAGCAGTTCGCGAAGTGCCCACTTGTTGCAGTCAAAGCCCATAACCACGACTTTGCCGTTCACGCCATGGGTGATGCCGGCTTCGTCCAGAGCGGCCACAGCGCCGCGGGCCATGCCGTCGTTCTCGGCGTAGATCACGTTGAAGTCCTCACCGGAGTTGATGACGGATTCCACGATCTTCTTGGCTTCCGCTTCATCCCAGGTGGCGGTCTGCTGGACAACCTTCTTCATGGTGCCAGCTTCGAACTGGGCATCCAGAGCGCCGGTACGGCCGAGCTGAGCGTCACTGCCCATGGCACCCTGAATATGGATCACGTTGTATTCTTCCAGGCCAAGGCCCAGCAGCCAGTTCACAGCGGTCTCGCCTTCCTGTGCCATGTCGGAAACCACGGCGGCCTCGAACAGCTCAGGATCGCAGTCGATCATACGGTCGAAGAGGAATACGCTGATGCCGGCTTCCTGTGCGTCGCGCAGCACGGCATCCCAGCCGGTGGTCTCAGCGGCGGAGATCAGCAGATAATCCACGCCGTCGGTGATGAACTGGCGGGCGGCGCTCAGCTGCTCGTCGTTCTTGATGCTGTAGAAGAAGCTGGCGGCATAGCCGTTTTCTTCGGTGAAGACGTTGATGAAGTCGTTGACGTTGGCTTCGCGGTAGCCGGACTCAGAGGGGGGATTGTTTACGATGCCGACCTTGATCAGGTCATCTGCTGCAAACGCAGCAGGCAGAAGAGAGAGGCAGAGCACCAGAGCAAGCGCGATCGCGATAATTTTTTTCATGATGATTCTCCTTCTTCGTTTAATATTTGGGCCGTTTTTGTCCCTGGCTGTATGAAATCACAAAAAAAATAATGCGTCAACAGCATCGGTCGCCACCAAAGGGAAATCGTGAATCCGGATAAATACCAATTTTTCCCGCCCCTGTTATTTTGAATACAACTTTGTGTTTCCGAAATATTTGTTTGTTTTTTTCCGATTTTTAAACCCAAATGCCGATAAACGTACGACTTCTACCCCTTCAGGCACAGAAAGCCGTTCGCCATAATTGCCAATAATGTTGGGAAATGTTCGTTAATTTAAGTTTCTGCCCTGAAAACTTGTTTGATTTTCGGCAGCAATTCTTCTGAATTTGTTCGCATTTTAAAGATAGGATGTACGAAACACGGTACAATTTTGAACAAAAAGGAGCATTCTCCACGCGGCGGAATATGGTATACTGTTCTTGATCAAATGATTGGGAGATGGGCCCTTATGCCTGCAAAATACTTGCTGATAGCGGATGATCTGCGGCGGCTGTGCGCGCAGATGCAGCAATGCGGTCAGCGAAAGCTGCCCACCGAATACGAGCTGTGCAAAAAGTTCTGCTGCAGCAGGCAGACCATACGCCATGCCATGAGTCTGCTTGAGAGGGAGGGACTGCTGCAGCGACGCCACGGCAGCGGCAGTTATCTGAACGTGTCTCCCCATCCGGAAAGCAGACGAATTGCAGTGGTCACGCCCTGGGCAGAGGAATACACCTATCCGCAGATGATTCGGGAAATCGGCCGCCTGCTTTCCGCCGCTTCCTATCTCCCGGAACACCATTGTACGGGCAATCGCGTCTCCCGTGAGCGGGAGATTCTCACAGAGCTGCTGCGCGATCCTCCTGCAGCTATCCTGCTGGAGGGGACCCGCTCCGCGCTTCCCTGCTGCAGCCTGGATCTTTTACAGCGGATTCAGGAAGACAACATCCCTCTCATTTTTCTCAATTCCTCTTATCGGGAACTGACCGGAGTTCCCTGCATCGCACAGGATGACGCGGGCGGAGCCGCACTTCTGGTCCGCTATCTTGTGAAGAAGAAGCACAGGAACATTGCCGCCGTTTTCAAATATGACGATATTCAGGGAACAGAACGTTATCGCGGCTATATCTCCGCCCTTCAGCAGAGCGGTCTGGCCCCGGATGAGCAAAGTATTTTATGGTACGGTACGGAGGACCAGACCGCTCTGACGGCAAATCAGAGCGAGCTGCTGGAGCAGTTTATCCGGCGCCGTCTCTCTCCCTGCAGCGCCGTCATCTGTCAAAATGATGAAATGGCTTATCATCTGATCCGCTTTCTGCTGCGGATGGGCCGCCGCGTGCCGGAAGATGTCGCCGTAGTCAGCTTTGACAACAGCTATTACTGCAGTCTCAGCCCCGTTCCCATCAGCTCCCTGGGGCACGAGCGTCACAGTCTGGCCCGCGCTGCCGCCGAAGCGGTCATCAGCGCTGCACAGCAGAAGACCGTACACAGTTTCCGCGTCCCCTGGCTACTCAAAGAGAGGGAAAGCGGATGATGCTTTATATACGTATGATCGCCCCGGTCGTCATGACGACCGGGGCGATCATGCTTTCATCTGCAGGTTTTGTTTGCCTGAGATCAGTATTCTCGGCTTTGAATCAGCTCTTCCGTCAAATCTTCGCTGCAGAAGCTGGTCTCATCCACATAGTTCTCCTTCGGCAGCGTCTCTCCGGCCTCCAGCTGCCGGATAATGGCAGCCACGCGGGGGCCGTGAAGCGGGTTGCACTCCACGCATAGGTCAATTTTCCCGTCCAGGCATTTTTGCAGAGCATCCCGGACCGCATCAAACGACAGAATGATCACGCCGTCATCTTTCCCGATGGCCAGGCCCGCCTCCTCCAGCGCGCGGATTGCCCCGAAGCTCATATTGTCGTTCTCGCTGTAAATTACGTCGATATCCCGGTCCTGCTTCAGGTAATCCCGCACCAGTTCATAGCTCTTCGCCTCGGTATATTCGCCGGGAAGTCTTGCCGCGATTTCCCAGTTGTCATGCCGGGCCACGGCACTGTCCAGGGCTTTTGTCCGCAGAATCTGGGCAGTGGCGCCGTCAGTCCCCTGTATATGCAGGATTCGAAGGGCTTGGCCTTCCCTGCCCTGCTCCTTCAGCTGCGTCTCCAGCCAGGAGATTGCGGTTTCTCCCTCTGCGAGGAAGTCGGAGCCAACCCAGCTGATATACAGGCTGTCGTCCTCCACACGGATCTGCCGGTCCACGATGATAACCGGGATTCCGGCATTCTTCGCCTCCAGCAGCACGTCCTCCCAGCCGGATTCCGCAATGGGGGCCAGGACGATATAGTCCACATCCTGCTGAATAAAATTGCGGATGGCAAGCAGCTGGTTTTCCTGCCGCTGCTTGGCGTTGTCAAAAATCAGCTCAAAGCCCTCTTCCTCGCACAGCGCGGACGTCATGGACGCGGTGTTGGCCATCCGCCAGTCGGATTCTGAGCCCACCTGGGAAAAGCCCACGCGGATCATATGCTCTTCCTGCTCCTCAGGCCTCCCGCAGGCAGACAGCAGCAGAATGCAGAGGGCAAGGCATATACAGATTTTTGCGGTCTTCATATGCGTTTTTCCTCCTCTTCCCGGTTGCGGTTGTCGGGAAAGCGGATGGTAATGACGGTTCCCCGATTCTCCTCACTCTCGATTTGAAAGCTCAGGTCCGCACCGAACATCAGCCGGAGCCGTTTGTAGGAGGCAAGCAGACCAAAGCCGCTGCCGTCGTCACGGTCCAGAGACTGCCGCAGCTCGGACAAGGCTTCCTCGCTCAGGCCGACGCCGGTGTCCTGAACGCACAGCCGGACCTGATTGCCTTCCCGGGCACTGCTGATGGAGACCAGTCCCATGCCGCGTTTCGGCTTGATTCCGTGATAAAGTACATTTACCACCAGGGGCTGCAGAGTCATTTTGGGAATGCGGCAATCGTCCAGCTGAGGGTCCATATGCAGCTCATAGCTGAGGATATCCCGATAGCGCACCTGCTGGATTTCCAGATAGCTGCGGACGTGCAGCGCCTCCTCCCGCAGCGTAATGATATCTTTTCCGTTTGACAGGAAGGAACGGAAGTATGTGGAAAGGCTGGAAACCATCTCCACCGCCTGTTCATTCTTTCCCGTTTCAACCAGCCACAT
>CAMVIC010000143.1 GCA_947167435.1 uncultured Clostridia bacterium
CAAAGCCTCCGAGGCCATCGGCGGCATCTCCATGGGCTACTTCATCACCCGCAAGGCCTGGGACGATCCCGCCAAGCGCGCCGCCGCCGTGGAGTTTGTCTCCCAGCTCACCTCCGATGAGGTGCTGAGCACCTTCGTCACCACCGAGGTCACCGCCCTGGTCAACGGCGCAAGCCCCGCCGGCCTGAACCCCCTGCAGCAGTCCGCGGCTGACGCCAACGCCAACATCACCGCCATCGCCGGCGCGGTGCAGGATCTGCTCACCGCCGAGGCCCGCGGCGATCTGTTCGCCAACGTCCAGAACGTGGTCACCGGCAAGATGACCGCCGAGGAGGCCGTGGCCTCCGCCCTGGCCCTGAACTGAGCATACGAAACTGACAGCCCCAGGCTGCTGCGGCAAGCAGCAGCCTGGTTTTTTCATCCACACGCTATCCCAAACAAAAGGCGGGTGCCCCAATGAACTCCATGATCTATAAAAAGAAAACGCCCCTGCTGGTGTTCCTAATCCCGGCCTTCGCGTTTCTGGTTGTCTTTCTGTATTATCCCTTCTTCCAAAACATCGCCAACACAGTCCTGAAAATCGGCGGTCTGGGCCGGGCGGCGGAGGGCGTGAACAGCCCCTGGTATGAAAACTATCAGCGGCTTTTCACCGATCCCTACATGAAGACGGCGCTGAAAAACACCCTGATCCTGACCCTGTGCACCATTCTGTTCCAGGTGGGCATCGCCCTGATCCTGGCCCTGCTGGTGGACACCATTCGGGTGGGCGCCCAGTTTTTCCGCACGGTGTATTTCTTTCCCATCGTCATCTCCGCCACGGCCCTGGGCCTTATGTTCAACCTGATCTTCCTGTACAAGGGCGGCATGGTCAACCAGCTGCTGCTGAGCCTGGGGAAGCTGCCCTACGAGGTGAAGCCCAGCGGCAAGATGATCGTTCAGTGGCTGGACTGGAAGGACCAGGCCCACTTCCTCTTCACCATGTTCATGCCGGTCATGTGGCAATATGTGGGCTTTTACTTCGTTATCCTGGTCACGGGGCTCAACAACATCTCCCCGGACCTGTATGAGGCCGCCGCCCTGGACGGGGCCGACGGACTCAAGCGCACCCGCTACATCACCCTGCCCCTGCTGCGAAACGTGCTGTGCACCTGCCTGGTGCTGGCCATCACCGGGGCGCTGAAGGTCTTTGACCTGCCCTGGGTCATGTTCGGGGCGGGCATGCCGGAGAACCAGGGCTGGCTCACCGGCACCTATATGTACGACCAGACCTTCAACAAGATGAACGTGGACTACGGCTCCACCATCGCGGTGCTGATCGTGGTGCTGGGCGTGGTGCTGTCCAACGTGGCAAACCGGGTCTTCCGGCCCTCGGAAGACATTTGAGGAGGCGGCCTATGAACACGGGATTCAAAAAAATACCGCGCATTCTGACCTATCTGGTGCTTGGCCTCTGGGCTCTGACCACCATCTATCCCTTCATCTGGGTCATTCTCAACTCCTTCCGGCAGAAAGGGCTTATCATCTCCGACTCCTTCTCCCTGCCCCTGGGGGAGGCCTTCACCTGGGACAACTATCTGACCGCCTGGCAGCGCTCGGATTTCAAAAACGCCTATCTCAACAGCTTCCTCATCTCCGGCACCGTCACCGTGGCGGTGGTGATTCTGGCGGGCCTTGCCGCCTACGGGCTGGTGCGCTACCGCTTTCCGGGCAGAGTGCTGCTGTACAGCCTCATCATGGCGGGCATGATGTTCCCGGTTTTCTCCACCATCATCCCCGTTTTCCGCATGGAGGCCATGCTGGGCCTGGCCGGCACCGGCAACCGCTGGCTGAGCCTGGTGGCGGTGATTCTGCCCCAGATCGCGGGCAACCTCTGCTTTGCCATCATCATCCTCATGGGCTTTATCCAGTCGGTGCCCATCGACCTGGAGGAGAGCGCCTATCTGGACGGCTGCAACGTGTTCCAGATCTACTTCCATATCATCATCCCCGCGGCCAAGTCCTCCTTTGCCACCGTGGCCATCTTCGCCTTCCTATGGAGCTATAACGACCTGTTCACCCAGTCCTTCTTCCTGCGCTATCCCCAGGAGCGGGCCATCACGGGCCTGCTCAACGAGATCAGCTCCCAGGCCGGCGTCAACTACGGCCTGATGGCGGCCTCGGTGGTGCTGGTGGTGATTCCGGTGCTGGTGGTATACGTCTGCCTGCAGAAGCACATCATCAAGGGCTTGACGGCCGGCGCCATCAAGGGCTAAGATGAAGCTGCGAAAACACCCGAGAGGGGAGGGAGCGCCATGTACCGGGTGATGCTGATTGACGATGAACGGCTGATCGTGGAGGGCCTGCGCAAGGTGGTCAAATGGGAGGACTACGGCTGCCGGGTGGTGGCCGTGGCGGAGGATGCGGAGCAGGGCGCCGCCCTGATCCGGGAAAAGCGCCCTCACATCCTCTTTACGGACATCCGGATGCCCGGACAGGACGGACTGACCATGCTGGCGGGATTGCGCTCGGAGTTTCCGGACATGCAGGTGGCAGTGCTCACCGGCTACCGGGACTTCAGCTACGCGCAGGAGGCCATCCGCCTGGGCGTGGCCCGATTCCTGCTGAAGCCCTCCCGGATGGACGAGATTCGCGAGGCGCTGCAGACCATGACCGAGCGCCTGAAAAAGACGGAGACGGCAGCGGAAGAGGAAGAGGAGGCGCCGGAGGCCCGGAACGCGGGCAGCTTCCTGGTGAAGCAGGCCATCGCCTATATGGAGGCCCACTGCACCGAAAAGCTCACCCTTCAGGAGGTGGCGGACGCCTGCTTCGTCTCCCAGTGGCATCTGTCGAAGCTGCTCAACCGCTACACGGAGAAGAGCTTTTACGACATTCTCAACGCCCAGCGTGTGGCCCGGGCCAAGCAGCTGCTGGCCGATCCCCAGCTCAGAATCGGGGATATCGGGGAACTGGTGGGCTATGCGGACACGGCTCACTTCGCCCGGGTGTTCAAAAAGCTCACCGGCATGAGCGCCAACGAATACCGCAACAGCCTGTAAAACAGCAATATAATCCCGTCACGAACAGGGACCGTGACGGGATTATTTGTGCCTTGCCATCGGGGGAATCTGTGATAAAATGGATGGTACGAAACGAAGCCGGACGGAGGACTGCAAACATGATACGAAGAAACCTGCCCATTCCGGGGCAGCGCATCCTCCGCACGGCGGTGGCGGTCTGGCTGTGCTTTGCGGCCTATCTGCTGCGGGGCCGGGTGGGGATGCCCATTTTCTCCGCAATCGCAGCCATTACCGCCATCAAGCCCTATACCAAGGACATGCGCAGCGACGTGAAAAACCGGATCCTGGGCACGATTCTCGGGGCGGCCTGGGGCCTGCTTCTGCTGCTGGCGGAGAAGCTGCTGGTGGAAGAGGGGCTGCCGGAGGAGCCGCTGCACTATCTGCTGGTGAGCGTGACGGTGGCCCTGGTGCTGTATTCCACGGTGCTGATGCACCTGACGGATATGGCCTCCTTCACCGCCATCGTGTTTCTCAGCGTGGCCATCACGCCTCTCAGCGGCAGCGACCCCTGGCTCTATTCTCTGCAGCGCCTGGTGGACACCGTCATCGGCGTGCTGATTGCGGAGCTGGTGAACCGCCTGCAGCTGCCCCGCGGCAGGCGCACCGACATCCTCTTCGTCTCCGCCATCGACCACGCCATCCTGGGCAGCGGCTACCATCTCTCGCCCTACTCCAGGGTGGAGCTGAACCGCCTGATCGAGGACGGGGCGAAGATCACCGTCGCCACGGTACACTCTCAGGCCACCGTGCGGGAGCTGCTGGACGGGGTGCATCTGCCCTATCCCATCATCACCTCCGACGGCGCGGCGCTTTACAACATGGACAGCATGGAGTATCTGCGCACAAGCCCCATGACGCCGGAGCGGGCGGAGCGGGCCTTAATGTGGGTCCGTCAGCAGGAGCTTGGGGTTTTCGCGGGGCTCATTGAGGATAATCTGCTGGTAATCCGCTACCGGGAGCTGTCGAATCCCGGCATGGAAGAGCAGTTTCGGCAGCACCGGCAGTCCGCTTACCGGAACTTTGTCCACAGCGGGCGGGACGTATATGAAAACGTGATTTATCTGATGATTCTGGACCGGACCGAGCGGGTGGAGGAATGTTACCCCCGGCTGATGGCGCAGAGCTGGGTGGGGGAGTACCGGGTGGTCAAGGATCCGTCGCCCTTTGAAGGCTATTCCTATCTGAAGATCTACGATGCCGCCACCTCCCGGGAGGCCATGCTGCGGGAGCTGGAGCAGCTGCTGGGCACAACGGAGACGGTAACCCTGGGCGGCGTGCCGGGAAAATATGACGTGTATATCGAAAACTCCGACCGGGATTCGGTGGTAAAGGAAATCCGCAGGCGCTTCGAGCCGGTGGATTTTCGCAAGTGGAAAAGCATATTCCGCCTGTAATGTCAATCCGTAGTGAAACGATATGTAAGCGTTGTTGGATAGATCGGATAAAAAAGCAGACTCCGGGGAAAGGAGAGGGGCAGGGATGGAGAAGAAAAAAGACGCGCGCAGTTCCTATCTGGCGACCGGTACCATGGCTGCCGGGGTAATCAAAAAATGGCTTCTGCTGCTGGTCGGCGGCTTTTTCACCGCCTTTTTCGGCCTGGGTCTGCTGCTGATCATCACCGACTCCGGCTATCTGGACGAGGACGATCTGGGCGTGTGCCTGGGAGTGCTGATCCCCTCGGTGCTGCTGCTTGTGCTGGGAATCCGGCAGGCGCGGCGGCTGGACCTTGCCCGGCGCTATGACAGTGCGCTGCGCGCCCTGCGCAGTGGGGCGGTGCCCCTCCCGTCACTGGCAGAGCAGACCGGAAAGAGCGAGGGCCAGGTGCTGCAGGAGCTGGAGCTGCTCTTTCACAAGGGCTACTTTCGGGACTGCAGCCTGCGTCAGGGCAGGGATGCGGCTGTGCTGCTGCCGGGGGGCGGCGG
>CAMVIC010000144.1 GCA_947167435.1 uncultured Clostridia bacterium
GTGGCCGTGCTGCCCCTGAGCAAGAAGCTGGGGGAGAAGGCCCTGGAGCTGCGGGATCAGCTGGCCGGTGAGTTCATGACCGACTACGATGAGACCGGCTCCATTGGAAAGCGCTATCGCCGTCAGGATGAGATCGGCACCCCCTTCTGCGTCACCGTGGACTTCGACACCGTGGGCGATGGGGAGAAGGCCGGCGACAACTGCGTTACCGTCCGCGAGAGGGACTCCATGGAGCAGGTCCGCCTGCCCATCAGCCAGCTGCGGGAGTATCTGCGGGAGCGTCTGACCTTCTGAGACTGGCCGACAGAGAATTATGGGGAGTTTTCTGGTTTGTTTCCGGGCGGTAGCCCCGATTTTCCTCATGATGGCTCTGGGCTACGTGGCCCAGCGGACAGGCGCCATCAGCCGTGAGGATGTGCCCCGGCTGAACAAGTTGGCGTTTCGCTACTTCATGTCCGTTACCATGTTCAACAGCATTTACCACTCCGATGTGTCCCAGATTGCCCAGCCGAAGACGCTGACCTTCTCCGTGTGCAGCGTGGCGGTGGTGTACGGTGCCTGCGTGGCGTTCGTGCTGTTGACGGAAAAGGATCCCCAAAAGCGGGGCGTGAAGATCCAGGGCATGTACCGCAGCAACTTCGTGCTCATCGGTCTCCCCTTGGCCTCCGCCCTGGTGGAGGGTGCGGACCTGGGGCCGGTAGTGCTGCTGGTGGCGGTAGTGGTACCCCTCTTCAACGTGCTGGCGGTGGTGACGTTGGATGTATTTCAGGGTAAACATGCTAACGTTGGCCACCTCCTGCTGGGCATCATCAAGAATCCGCTGATTCTGGGCACGGCGGTGGGTCTGGTGTTTTTGCTGACAGGCCTGCGGCTGCCCCACGTTCTGGAGAGTACTGTGGAGCAAATCTCCGGGATTTCCACCCCGCTGATGCTGTTCCTGCTAGGCGCGTTTTTCCGGTTCGACGGGCTCTCCAGATACTGGAAGGATCTGGTCCAAGTCTGCATAGCCCGGCTGGTGGTGATCCCAGGCCTGGCGTTGTCGGCGGCCTGGCTGGCGGGGATCCGGGGCGTGGTATTTGCCGGCATGGTCGGCATCTTCGGCTCGGCTACCGCCGTGGCCTCCTTCACCATGGTCCAGCAAATGGGCGGCGATGACGAGCTGGCGGGTTATATCGTGGTTTCCACCAGCGCCCTGTGTGTGGTGACGCTGTTCCTGTGGTCCTTCTTGTTCAAGACAATCGGCGCATTTTGATGAAATAAGAGAAGAAACCCAAGGGAACCCTCCGTAAGGAAGGTGCCCTTGGGTTTCTGTTTGAGGAGATACCCTGTCTCAAAGCACAGTATTGAGCAACCCTGTCATTCCGAGGAGCCAGTGCGCACACTGGTGACGTCGGAATCCGTTTAATCAACTTTCCGAATGGAGAGCACGGATTGCCACGTCGCTTCGCTCCTCGCGATGGCAGGGCTAAACGCAGTATCCTTTACTGTACTCTGAATTTTGGGGGCATAAATCCGATGCTCGTCATAACTGTGGGCAACAAATGACCTGCCCGGCAGACAGGAATTTGTCAAATTGCAGAGTTTTTCCCTTAACGTTTACCATTCACCGTGCTGAATCCCTCTATGAAATCTTCAAGGTTTTCGTAATGGTACTTGCAGAATATCTTGCCTGTAGGCAATTCTGAAATGATCCGGACGGATCCCAATATCTCATATTGATATCTCCCAGTATCATCAGATAATATATACCCAATGGCTGTGTTGCTACAGAAGATTTCCCAGACAACATTCTTCATCTGTGGTACATAGCCGCAAAGGGATTGCATCAAAACATCGATTGGCTCGTTTGGCGCGAAAAAGAAAGACTCTGCATTAGGAGCAGTAGCATCATCACCCATACATACACTGTCTCGTTCAACGTGTATTTTGATCATTTTCTCTCTCCTCACAGTTCCCAATTTGTTTAGTCATTATACTATTGCTACCCGGTGTAGTCAATCATCTTGCTTTTGAGGCGAAAGAAAGCGCTTCCTTACAAAGCGCTTCCTTCGGTTTCCTCTATTATCTCTCTCCGCCGTACAGTGGCAGAGGCGCAATCAGCGTCCGGTAGATTCGGCGGTAGAAGATGGCGGTCATGATCAGCGATGCCACCTCGGCGATGGGATAGGACCACCACACCAGGTCGCTGTTGCTCACAGTGACGCCGTACCGGGCTAGCACGTAGGCCGCAGGAATCAGGAAAATCAGTTGCCGGACGATGGAGTTGATCATGGAGTAGACGGACTTGCCCAGGGCCTGGAAGGTACTGCCTAGGGCGATGCAGGCGCCAGCGAAGGAGAAGCTCAGGGAGATGATCCTGAGGCAGGGGGTGCCCACCGTCAGCATGGTGTCCGAGGCGTTGAAGATCTTCAGTAGCAGATGGGGCACTGAAAGGAAGACGGCCATGCCCACGGCCATGATGCAGGAGGCATAGATCACACTGCGGCGGATGGTCTCGGTGAGTCGAGAGCGGTTTCGGGCACCGTAATTGTAGGCCACAATGGGGACCACGCCGTTGTTCATGCCGAACACGGGCATGAAGATGAAGCTGTTGATCTTGAAGTAGATGCCAAAGGCGGTGGCGGCGGTTTCGTGAGCGGCGTGATAGGTGATGAGGATCTTATTCATCAGGAAGGTCATCACCGAGCCCACCGCCATCATGATTACGGAGGGCAGACCGATGGCGTAGATGCCGCCGATGATGTGCCAGTCGGGACGGAACGTCCGGAAGCGCAGGTGGATATCGTGGTTTTTGGTGAGGTTGAAGTAGATGGCCAGGGCACAGCCGCAGCATTGACCGATGAGAGTAGCCACGGCAGCGCCGGCCACGCCCATGTCAAACACGAAGATGAATATCGGATCCAGAATCACGTTGATGATGGCGCCCAAGCCCTGGGTATACATGGAGTACAGGGAGCGGCCCGTGCCCTGGAGGAGCCGCTCAAACATGACCTGGCCGAACACCGCCAGCGAGCCGCCGGTAACGATACGCAGATAGCTGTTGCCCAGGACGATGATGTCCTGCACCTGGGTCTGGGCATGGAAGAATGCGTTGCTGAGGGAGAGACCCAGAGACGCCGTGATAACGAAACCCACGAAGGCCAGGAACACGCCATTGATGGCCACCGCATCAGCCCGCTCCTGCTCCCCGGCGCCCAGGGCCCGGCCCATCAGGGCGTTAACGCCTACGGCGGTGCCGGTGGCCAGACCAATCATCAGCTGTTGGGCGGGAAAAGCCAAGGAAACGGCGGTCAGGGATTGCTCGCTGACCATGGACACGAATACGCTGTCCACGATGTTGTACAAGGCCTGCACCAGCATGGAGGCGATGATGGGCAGGGACATATTCCAGATGAGTTTGGAAATGGGCATGACGCCCAGTTTGTTCTGCTGCATGATATCGTTCCTTTACTTGGGATTCACAGGAGGCTATTCTAACACGTAACGCGAAAAAAGAAAAGCGCCGAAAAGCCGGAATTTTCCGCTTTTCGACGCCTTTTTTGTGAATAAATGTGAAATAACCAGAAAGGTCCTCACAGCGTAGCGAAGAACGCCCGGATCTCCGCCTCGTCGGCCTGTACGCTGCCCTGGGCGAAGCCGTCCCGGCCGCCGCCCCGGCCCCGGAGCGCGGCGTTGAGAGACTTTACCAGATCCCGGATGTCTTGCCCCGGGTGGATGACGGCGTATTTGTAAGCGGAGCCCTCACCAGAAAAGACGGCGCACCGCCCGCCGCAGGTGCCGCTAACGGCATCGGAGAGTTTCCGTACGGCATCGGAGGACATGGGACCCTCCATCAGTAGCACGTCGCCTCGGCCCCGGTTTTCCTCGGCGATATGGGCGAACACATTCTCTTCCAGAGCAGCGCATCTGGCGCGGGTCTCGCCCAGCTCCTTCTGGAGGCGCTCCACGGCGGCCGCGGCAGCCACCGGCTTGACGGACAGGGCTTGACCGATCTTCACGCTCTGCTCCCAGCAGGAGGACAGATAGTCCACCGCCCGCCTGCCACATAGAAGCTCCAACCGGACACCGTCCCGGAACTTCTGGCAGGAGAGGAACTTCACCAGCCCCACCTGGCCGCTGCGCTGCACGTGGGTACCGCAGCAGGCGCACATATCCGCGCCTGGGAAGGATACGATTCGCACGGCGCCGGTCAACTCTTTCTTGCTACGGTAGGGCAGGACCTGCAGCTCCTCCGCCGTGGGCCAGGTGATCTGAAGGTCGTGGTTCTCCCAGATGTACTGATTGGCCCGCCGCTCGATGTCCAGCACACCCTCCCAAGGGATGTCTGCGTTGTAGTCGATGATGACGGTGTCGGCCCCTAGGTGGAAGCCGGTGTTGTCGCAGTGGTAGGTGGTGCACAGCATGCCGCTGACAATGTGCTCGCCAGAGTGTTGCTGCATGTGGTCGAAACGTCGCGCCCAGTCGATCTCGCCGCGGACGGCCTGACCTGCGGGGAGGGGGCCGTCGCAGATGTGGGTGATTACGCCGCCCTTTTCGTGGACGTCCAGAACCCTTACACCCCCCAGTGTGCCGTGGTCGGCGGGCTGACCGCCGC
Organism: uncultured Clostridia bacterium; assembly: GCA_947167435.1. The sequence goes on from CAMVIC010000144.1 coordinate 4,595, forward strand.
CCTCGGGGTAGAAGGCGGTACGGTCTAGCACCACGGACCAGCCCTTCTTGACTTGCTCGCAGGAGGACACAATGGCGTCGAACTGCCGCAAAAAAGCGTCCTCATAATACAGCTTGATGGTCTCCATATCCGTCTCCTTGCTGATGGGTAAAATGGGCAGCGCTGCGCTGCCCATTTTACTTTTTTTCCTTGATGCGCACGGCGGTGCCGTAAGACAGCACCTCGGCGGCGCCGTCCATGACGCCGCTGCTGCCGTCTCGCACGCCGCTCACGGCATCGGCGCCCAGCGCCTAGGCCTGCCGGGCCATGCGCGCCGTGGCAATGGTGCGGGCCTCGTTCAGCATCCCGTG
>CAMVIC010000145.1 GCA_947167435.1 uncultured Clostridia bacterium
CTGCTGATCGCGCTGATCCGCTTTTATCAGCGTTTCGTCTCTCCCCTGCGGCCGCCCTGCTGCCGCTTTACCCCCACCTGCTCACAGTACGCGCTGCAGGCCGTTGAAAAATACGGCGCCCTGAAGGGCGGCTGGCTGGCCCTGCGCCGCATCAGCTGCTGCCACCCCTTCTACCGGGGCAGGCGCAGCGAGTATGACCCCGTGCCCTGAGAGGGCGCACTATCGCACACGGGCAGCGCCGGTTTTCGGCCGCTGCACCCGAAGAAGGAGTTACGTATATGTCATTCGGGGAAATCATTACCTGGCCCTTTGCCAAGCTGATGGTCTGGCTGTACAACCTGACCGGCAACTATGGCGTATCCATCATTCTTTTCGCCCTGGCCGTGAACCTGATCATGACCCCCTTTATGGCCAAGAGCAAGAAGGGCATGATGCGTTCCACCCGACTCCAGCCCAAGATTCAGGAGCTGCAGCGTCGCCACGAGGGCAACCCCCAGAAGCTCCAGGCCGAGATGCAGAAGCTCTACAAGGAAGAGGGCGCCAACCCCATGGGCGGCTGCCTCTGGTCCCTGATCCCCTTCCCCATCCTGATCGCGCTGTACAGCGTGGTCCGTCAGCCCATCACGCGGATGATGTTCGCCCCCGCCGAGGTGGTCACCACATTGCGGGATTACTTCACCAACCTGGGCTACGAGATCGCCTCCGGCCGCTCCGCCGGCTATGAGGAAATCCGCCTGAGCAACCTGGCCCACCAGTTCTGGGACAAGGTGCAGACGGACCTGGCCGGCAAGGTGGACGGACTCATGGACCTGGACTTCAACTTCCTGGGCCTGAACCTGGGCGACCAGCCCCAGTGGAACTTCTTTGCCACCACCGACTGGAGCGACAGCTCCGTCTGGGGCCCCGCGCTGGGTCTGTTCCTGATCCCCTTCATCTCCGCGGGCCTGTCCTGGCTGTCCATGAAGGTCAGCACCGCCATCAACCCCACCACCGGCGTCAACGGCGACGAGCGCACCCAGGCCACCATGAACACCATGAACCTGATGATGCCGCTCATGTCCGTGTGGATCTGCTTCATCATGCCCGCCGCCATGGGCATCTACTGGATTGCCAACAGCATCTTCGGCACGATCCGCGACTATCTGCTGACCAAGAAGTACCAGAGAGAGCTGGACATTGAGGACGCCGAGCGCGCCGCACTGCGCAGCCAGCGGGAGAAGGAGCTGGAGGAGAAGCGGCTTGAGACCGAGCGTCTGAAGGCCGAGGGCAAGACCGAGCAAAACACCAACACCAGCAAAAAGAAGATTCAGGCCAACGAAAAGCAGAAGAGCGAAGAGCGCAAGGCCGCTCTGGAGCGGGCCGACCGGGCCGCCCGGAGAGAGCGTCTGGGCATCAAGGAAGCGGAAAAGCCCGCCTCCCAGGTGGGCAACCGCCGTTACGCCCGGGGCCGCGCCTACGTGCCCGACCGCTTCACCAATCCCGAGACCGCAGCCGAGGCCACCGAAGCCGCAGCCCTGGAATCCCAGGACGCGGAGGCCATTGACTACAGCGTGCCGGAAGACATTCCGGAGCTGGCCGAACAGCAGCTGGCGCAGGAGGCGGAGGACGCCGTCTTCGCCGCGGCTGACGAGACGGCGGAGTCTGCGGAAGAGGCCGACGACGAGGAAACGAACAAGGAGTAACATCGTATGATCAAAATTTTGGAAAAGACCGGCCGTACCGAGGACGACGCCATCGCCGCAGCCCTTGCGGAGCTTCGTCTGGACCGGGACGACGTGTCTGTTGAAATTCTGGAGCGCGCCAAGTCCGGCTTCCTGGGCATCGGCGCCTCTCCCGCCCGGGTTCGCGTCAGCTATGAGGTGCCGGACGAGCCCGCGCCGGTAAAGCCCGCGGCTCCCAAGGCCGCCCCCGCTCCCAAGGCTGCCCCCGCCCCCGCGGCGGAGGAAGTCCGCAGCGAGGAACCCGCCCCCGGGGCGGAGGACGGCGAATACGCCGAAATCCGCTCCTTCCTCTCCGGCCTGCTGGAGCGGATGGGCGTGAAGGCCGACATGGAGATCAGCCCCCGGGACAACGGCGGCGTAAACGTGAAGCTCTCCGGCAACGGCATGGGCGCCATCATCGGCCGCCGGGGCGAGACCCTGGACGCCATCCAGCACCTGACCAACTATGTGGTCAACAAGGGCAGCGACAAGCACACCCACATCAGCGTGGACGCCGAGGGCTACCGCAGCAAGCGGGAGGAATCCCTGGTTCACCTGGCGGAGAAAATGGCGGAGAAGGCCATCAAGTACAAGCGCAGCATGGCCCTGGAGCCCATGAACTCCTACGAGCGGCACGTGATCCACACCGCGCTGCAGAACTATGAGGGCGTCACCACCAGCTCCACCGGCGTGGAGCCCAACCGCCGCGTGGTGGTCTCCTACGTAAAGCCCGAGACCCCCAACAAGCCTCAGAGCCGCGAGTGGGCCTGAGCGAAAGCCCCTCGGAGAAAAACACTTTACGTGCACTGCACATCGGAGGTATTTTTATGCTTTTTGAAAAAGTCAGAGCCGCTCTTGCCAGCCAGTTCGAGCTGGACCCCGAGAGCATCACCATGGACACCAACCTCATCGACGACCTGGGCGCCGATTCCCTGGATGTGGTGGAACTGATCATGTCTCTGGAGGATGATTTCGGCATCGCCATTTCCGACGAGGACGCCGCTCAGCTCTACACCGTGCGCCGGATCGTGGAGTATCTGGAGAAGCTCCAGTAAGTCAAACTCACGCAGTAATCCCGCTCTTCATTTGGGAAGAGCGGGATTTTTGCATGTGACGGAATCCTCACCGAAAATCAACCACCAACTGCTGATTACCAATCACTGACTACCAACCACGAATCACTTGACATTGCGGCGGAACATGATAAAATACGTCGTACGCGACATATTCTGTCTGAGTAACGAACAAGGAAGTGCAGCTATGGAAAAAAGCCTGCCGCCCGGCCTGCGCTTTTCGCTGCTCCACCGCGCCTTCAAGCGAAAGATGGACGCGGCGCTGAGCGAAAAGGAGCTGACGGGCGTACAGTTCGGCGTTCTGGGGACGCTGGTCCGGCTGGAGCAGGAAGGCGCCGGCGAGATCAGCCAGCGGGATCTGGAGGAGCGAAGCCGCCTGAGCCATCCCACCATGACCGACATTGTAAAGCGGCTGGAGAAAAAGGACTTTCTCCGCTGTGAAACCAGCAGCCGGGACCGGCGCATCAAGAGCATCTCCGCCACGGAGAAGGCCTATCGCCTGGGTGAGGAGATGCAGGCCGTGGAGGCGGAAACCTTCCGCTGGCTCTGCCGGGACCTGAACGAGGAGCAGACCCGGCAGCTCATCGCCATCACCGACGTGATGCTGCGCGGCGCCTACCCCTGCTGCGAGAAAGGAAGCGAAGCCTGCCATGATTAAAACCTTCATCAAGTGCATCCGGGAGTTCAAGCGTCCCACGATTCTGACGCTGGTCTTTATCGTGGCCGAGGTCTTCATCGACGTGCTGATTCCCTTCTACACCGCGGACCTGGTCAACATGATCAAGGCTGGCGCGGACCTGAATGAGATCGTGCGCATCGGTCTTATCCTGGTGGCCATGGCCATCGTATCCCTGGCCTGCGGCGGTCTGGCGGGCTATACCGGCGCCAAGGCCTCCGCCGGCTTTGCCCGGAACGTGCGGCGGGACGTGTTCACCCGCATCCAGCGCTTCTCCTTTGAGAACATCGACAAGTTCTCCACCGCCTCCCTGGTCACCCGACTGACCACGGACATCAGCAACGTGCAGATGGCCTTCATGATGATCATCCGCATCGCCGTGCGCGCGCCGCTGATGTTTGTCTTCTCCATCGTCATGGCCTATCTCATGGGCGGCTATCTGGCCACCACCTTTGTCATCGTCATCCCGGTGCTGATCGCGGGTCTGCTGCTGATTGCCCGGGAGGCCATGCCCTCCTTCCGGGCGGTGTTTCGCAAGTACGACCGGCTGAACGAATCCATCGAGGAAAACGTCCGGGGCATGCGGGTGGTCAAGGGCTTTGCCCGGGAGGACTATGAGCGGCAGAAATTCGGCCGCGCCTCCGACGATATCCGCAAAGACTTCACCCACGCCGAGCGGGTGGTGGCCCTGAACAATCCCCTCATGCAGCTTTGCATTTACTTCAACATGGTCTTCGTGCTCACCGTGGGCTCCCGCATGATCATCACCAGCGGCGGCCAGACCATCGACGTGGGCCAGATCTCCTCCATGCTCACCTACGGCATGCAGATTCTCATGTCCCTGATGATGATCTCCATGATCTACGTGATGCTCACCATGTCCCTGGAGAGCATGAAGCGTATCGCGGAGGTTCTCAACGAGGAGCCGGTGCTTCACAATCCGGAAAACCCGGTCACCCGGGTGGCCGACGGCTCCGTGGACTTTGAAGACGTGTCCTTCAAATACTCCGCCGAGGCCCGGAAATACGCCCTGGCGGACATCGACCTGCACATCCCCTCCGGCGCCACCGTGGGCATCCTGGGTGGCACCGGCACCAGCAAGTCCACCCTGGTCCAGCTGATTCCCCGCCTGTACGACGTGAGCGAGGGCAGCGTGAAGGTGGGCGGCGTGGACGTGCGGGATTACGACCTGAAGACCCTGCGCGACGCGGTGGCGGTGGTGCTGCAGAACAACACCCTCTTCTCCGGCACCATCAGAGAAAACCTGCGCTGGGGCAACGAGAACGCCAGCGACGAGGAGCTGGAGGAGGCCTGCCGCCTGGCCCAGGCGGACGACTTCATCCGCTCCTTCCCCGACGGCTATGACACCCGCATCGAGCAGGGCGGCACCAACGTATCCGGCGGGCAGAAGCAGCGCCTGTGCATCGCCCGGGCCCTGCTGAAGAAGCCGAAGATCCTGATCCTGGACGACTCCA
>CAMVIC010000146.1 GCA_947167435.1 uncultured Clostridia bacterium
GGAGCGGGGCAAGTTTACAGAGCTTCTGGATGCCGGCTTTACCGACAGCTTCCGCTGGCTGTATCCGGACCGGACCGACGCCTATTCCTGGTGGAGCTACCGGGCCGCCGCCCGGGAGCGGAACGTGGGCTGGCGCATCGACTATTTCGTCATCTCCGACCGGCTGCGAGAGCACGTGAAGGACGCCTATATCCTGCCGGAGATCACCGGCTCGGACCACTGCCCCGTGGGGCTTGACCTGTCATGGTGAAGATCGGCGGCATCGAGCTTTCCGGCGCGGTGACGCTGGCCCCCATGGCCGGGGTCACGGACTTCGCCTTCCGCGGCATCTGCCGGGAGCTGGGCGCGGCGCTCAGCACCACCGAGATGGTCAGCGCCCGGGCCCTGGTCTATCGGGACGAGAAGACCCGCTCCCTGCTGTATATTCCGGAGGACGAGCATCCCGCCGCCGTGCAGATCTTCGGCCACGAGCCGGAGGTGATGGCGGAGGCCGCGGGCCTTGCCCTGGAGCTGTCCGGGGCGGAGATTCTGGACATCAACATGGGCTGCCCGGTGGGCAAAATCGTAAAATCCGGCGACGGCTCCGCCCTGATGCGCAATCCGGAGCTTGCCGGGCGCATCGTGGAGGCGGTCTGCGCCGCCGTGAAGGTGCCCGTGACGGTGAAATTCCGCAAGGGCTGGGACGGCGGCAGCGTAAACGCCGTGGACTTTGCCCGCGTCTGCCAGCAGGCCGGGGCCGCCGCCATCGCCGTGCACGGCCGCACCCGGGTGCAGATGTACGCCGGGCGGGCGGACTGGGACGTGATCCGGGAGGTCCGGCAGGCGGTGTCCATCCCGGTCATCGCAAACGGCGACGTGTTCACCGGCCAGGACGCGGTGCATATCCTGCGCTATACCGGCTGTGAGCTCTGCATGGTGGGCAGGGGCTGCTTCGGCAATCCCTGGCTCTTTCAGCAGGCGAACGCCGCCATCGCCGGCCTGCCGGAGCCGGCGCCCCCTCCCCTGCCGGAGCGGATGGATCTGGCCCTCAGGCAGATCGAGACTCTGGCGGAGCGCTTCGGGGAGCGGGCCGCCTGCCTGGAGGCGAGGCACCACGTGCCCTGGTACCTCCACGGCGTGCCCCACGGGGGCTTTTACCGGCAGCAGCTTGTCCGGATCGAGACGCTGGAGGACCTGCGCCGGGTTATAAAGGACATCAAGCGGGACCTGAAATAAAAACAGGATTTTCAGCTGCCGGGGAAGGAGGCGGACTATGACACGGGAAGAGGAGCTTGCCGTCGTCGAACGCGTGCGCGCGGGCGACGTCAACGCCTACGAGGCCCTTGTGGCCGCCCATGAGAAAAACGTATACAACCTGGCCCTGCGCATGACGGGCAACCCCGCCGACGCGGAGGACATGGCCCAGGAGGCCTTCCTCAAGGCCTACCGCTCCCTGTCCGAGTTTCGGGGCGACAGCAAGTTCTCCGTGTGGCTGTACCGCATCGTCTCCAACGTCTGCCTGGACTTTCTGCGCAAACAGAAGCGGCGGCAGACCGTCTCCCTCTCCGTGGAGGACGACGAGGGGGAGGAGACCCAGCTGGACATTCCCGACCTGGCCCAGTCGCCGGAGGAGCTGCTGGAGCGCCGGATGACCCGGGAGGCGGTGCAGAAGGGGCTTGCCCTGCTGCCGCCGGACCAGCGGCAGATTCTGCTGCTGCGGGAGATTCAGGGCCTGAGCTATGAGGAGATCTCCCAGGCGCTGGACATCGAGCCGGGCACGGTGAAATCCCGGATTTTCCGCGCCCGAAAAAAACTTTGCGCTTTTCTGCTAAAGGACGGGAACATTCCCGACTCCTTCTCGTCAAGCAAAACGGGAGGAGGTGATACGCCGTGAGTTCCTGTGAACAGGTTCAGGAGCTGATCAGCCGCATGCTGGACGAAGAGCTGACGCCGGCGGAGGCGGAGGTCCTGCGGCGGCATCGGGAAAGCTGTCCGGACTGCGCGGCCATGTACGCCGCCTTCCATGCCCTGTCCGAAAGCCTGAGTCAGGACCTGGAGGAGCCGCCCGCATCCCTGCGGGAGAACGTGATGGCGGAGCTTCGCCGGGAGGAAATCCGGCAAAAGCACAGCCGCCGCAGCGTCTGGCCCGCCATCGCGGCCGCGGCCGCCTGCCTTCTGCGGGTCGTGGGTCTCGGCCGCATCGCCGCACCCCGGGTCGACAGCAGAAGCGCCGTCACCGCTGCCGTGCCCCCCTCCGTGGTCACCGCCAACTTTTCCGCCGTGAACGCCGCCAGGGGCGCGGAAGCGGAGGAGGCGGCACCGGAAGGGGCCGCCCCGGCCGAGCGCGCCGTATTCAACGACGCGGCACCTGCCGCCGCTGCCCAGGACAGCATCGCGGAGCTTGACCTGTCCGGGCGGATGAGTCTGGAGCGGGCGCTGGAGATTCTGCAGGGCGAGGCGGCAGACGCCGACGTTCCCCTGACCGAGCCTGCCCTGATCCTCCGGCTCTCCGACGGCGATCTGACGCTGTACCGCCACGAGGGGCAGCTTCTCTATGCCGACCCTGCCGACGGGCAGCCGATGCGCTGCGCCTGCGGGGAGGACGAGCTGCCCGCCCTGCTGGAGGGAGCGCGCGATTAGCATCAGGCGGGGGCATTTCCGAATGATATTGCATCCGTGTGAATAAAACTTGAATCTCCGGGTTATTCATGATATACTGAAAAAAAGATTGTTATTTCATGAACATACAAGGAGAGATTTCTGTGAAGCGTCTCAAAGTTTCCAATAACGTCATCCGCCGGCTCCCCCGCTATCTGCGGAAGCTGGACGAGCTGTCCGAGGCGGGCATAAACCGCATCTCCTCCAAGAATCTGGGCGAGCAGCTGGGCCTGACCCCGTCCCAGATCCGGCAGGATTTCAGCTGCTTCGGCGAGTTTGGCCAGCAGGGCTACGGCTATAACGTGCCCGCCCTGCGGCAGCAGATTGCCTCCATTCTGGGCATGGACCGGAACTTTTCCGCCATCCTGATCGGCGTGGGCAACATCGGCCACGCCCTGATGGACAACTTCTGCTTCACCGACTGGGGCTTCCGGCTGTCCGCCGCCTTCGACGTAAAGCCCGAGGTAATCGGCACCGTCTTCAGCGGCGTGCCCATCCTCTCCATGGCAGAGCTGGAGGATTACCTGGCCGAGCACCACGTGGACATCGCGGTGCTGGCCGTCCCCAAGGACGCGGCCCGCGCCGTCACCGCCACGCTGACCCGCTGCGGCATCGACGCCATCTGGAACTTCACAAACGTGGAGCTGACCGAGCCGGGCAGCAGCACCATTGTGGAAAACATCCATTTTTCCGACAGTCTGCTCTCCCTCAGCTATTACGTGGCCGAGCGCAGCGACGAGAATGCCGCCCGCGCCATCCGCGGGGAAAAGGCGTAAAACCGGCGCTTATCATGATCCGAAAGCTCCCATGCGGGAGCTTTTTGGTTCTTTAAGGAGTTATCACCATGTCTGACACCATTGCCGCCATCGCCACCGGCGCCCAGGTGGCCGCCATCGGAATCCTGCGCCTGTCGGGAGAGCGGGCCCTTCCCCTTGCCGACGCGCTGTTTCATCCTGCCGACGGGCGGCCCATGTCCGCCCACGCCGACCGGACCCTGGTCTACGGAAAGCTCTGCGCCCGGGACGGGACGCTGCTGGACCTGTGCCTGTGCACCGTAAGCCGCGGCCCCCGCAGCTATACCGGGGAGGACACCGCGGAGTTTCAGTGCCACGGCTCCCCCGTGGTGCTGCAGGCGGCGCTGCAGGAGCTGTTCGCCCTTGGCGCCCGCCAGGCGGGACCCGGTGAATTCACAAAGCGGGCCTTTCTCAACGGCCGCATGGACCTGACCGCCGCCGAGGCTGTGGCGGACATCATCGACGCCGAGACCGTCGAGGCCGCCTCCAACGCCGCAGGCCAGCTCTCCGGCGCCATCGCGGAGCAGACGGAGGAGATTTACTCCCTCCTGACCGACATCAGCTCCCACTATCACGCGGTGCTGGACTATCCCGACGAGGATATCGAGGACTTTCGCATGGAGGCCTATCGTGCCGCCCTGTCCGACGCCGCCCGGAGCCTGCGCCGCCTGCTCTCCACCTTCGACCGGGGCAGGCTCCTCACCGCCGGTATCCCCACCGTCATCGCCGGCAGGCCCAACGCGGGCAAAAGCTCCCTGCTCAATGCCCTTCTGGGCTATGACCGGGCCATCGTCACCGATATCCCCGGCACCACCCGGGACACCATCGAGGAGCGGCTGCGTCTGGGCGGGCTGTGCCTGCGCCTGACGGACACCGCCGGCATCCGGGACACCGACGACCCGGTAGAGCGCCTGGGCGTACAGCGCAGCCGGACCGCCCTGGAAAACGCGGAGCTGGTTCTGGCCGTGGTGGACGGCAGCGGACCCCTCACCGAGGAGGACCGGGCCGTTCTCCGTGCCGCCGAGGGCGCGAAACGGGCCATCGCCGTGCTGTCCAAGGGGGACCTGGAGCTGCAGACGCCCCGTCTGGACACTTCCCTTCCCCAGGTTGTGGTCAGTTCCGTCACCGGAGAGGGGCTTGACCGGTTGGAGAGTGCCATCTCTGCCCTGTTTCCCCTGCCGCCGGTGCCCGCCGGGGGCCTGCTGACCAACGCCCGCCAGGCGGAGGCCGTCTCCCGGGCGCTGGAGGCGCTGGAGGCGGCGCTGGATGCCATGACGCAGGGCATGACGCCGGATATCGTCCTGACGGAGACGGAGGGGGCCATGGCCGCCCTTGGCGAGCTCAACGGCCGCAGCGTCCGCGAGGACGTGACCAACCGGATCTTCCAGCGCTTCTGCGTGGGGAAATAGGGCCGGCCCTGGCGAAAGAGAGAAAAACCGGGAAGAAAGGCGGTATTTCTTGACATTTTCCCTCAAAGGGAATAAAAT
>CAMVIC010000147.1 GCA_947167435.1 uncultured Clostridia bacterium
CCGTCCGCTGAAACGCGGCAAAGCCCCGGAAAACGGCGGAATCCGCAGGACACGGAGCCTTTTCGCTCCCGTCCTGCGGATTTCCGTAAAATTTCGCCCGATCAGCCCGCGGCGTCGCTGTGGACCAGGGCGTCCAGGCTGCGAAGGTCGTTTCGGACCGTCACGGTCTCGCCCGCCACAAGCTCCGCCCCGGCGTACAGCACGTTTTTGTAGGCAAAGGCTGCCAGGAGCGTCCGGCCGGACTCGCCCACCGTGACCGTCTGCCCCGCCTCGCCGTTGAGCCGGCAGAACAGCCAGGGAAGCTCGGCGCTCTCCTCGGGGCCCACCTGCTTCTCCGAACCGGAGAGGGCAAACAGCTCGCCGCCGGTCAGCGAAAGGCTGCCCTTGGCGTCCAGACTCTTCTTCATGGCGCAGATCTGCACCTGGCCGCCGGAGAGGGTGATGTTGCCCGTGCCGCTGCCGGACTTGCCCGCCTGGACGCCGTCGCCCCGGCTGGCAATGCTCACTTCGCCGCCATCCAGCAGCACCGCCGCGGGACTGCTGATGCCGTCGCCGGCGCTCTCGATGCGCACGCTGCCGCCGCTGAGAGTCACCTCGCCCTCCGCGTCGATGCCCTTGCCGTTGTTGGCCGTCAGCTCCAGCTCGCCGCCGGAGATGCTGACGGCGGCATCGCTGTGCAGGGCATGGTCCTCCGCCGTCACCTTCGCCGTACCGCCGGTGACGCTCAGGCCGGTTTTGCCCTTCAGGCCCTTGCTGCTGCCGAGGGCCGGGTCGCCCTGAGCGGTGATCGTCACGCTGCCGCCCTCCAGGCGCAGCTCCGTCTCCGCCGCGATTCCGTCCCCGCCGCAGAGGATGCTCACCTCACCGCCGCTGAGGGTGATAAAGCCCTTGCCCGCCTTGACGGCGGAGCTGGTCTTCATCCCGTCGCTCCCGCAGCAGATGTCCACCGTGCCGCCCTTCATCTCCAGGGATTCGGAAGCCCGGATGCCGTGGTTGACCGCCACCACCTCCAGGCTGCCGCCGTTGATGTCCAGGTCGTCCTTGCAGGTGATGCCGTTGTTCAGATAGCCCAGCACCCGCAGCATGCCGCTGCCCTCAATGTCCAGGTCGTCCTCGGCCAGTATCGCCCCGCCACTGGCGTTGGGGTCAGCCTGCCCGAGGGGCCGTTCGGTGCCGGAGCAGAGGCTGTTGCTGCTGCCCTCTGCCAGGATCAGGTTCACGTTTTTCGCCTGCAGGATGTGCAGCGCGGGCCCGCTCAGGTTGGTGACGGAGGCGTTATCCAGGATGATGGTCACGTCCACCGGGTTTTCCCCGGTGTCAACCACCAGCTGCCCGTCCGTCAGCTCGCCGCTCACGGAATAGGTGCCGACAGCTTTGATGGTGACCACGTTGTCCTTTACGGTGGCGCCGCCGCCCTTGACCGTGGCGCCGGTTCCATTGAGGGTGATGGTGGTGATCCGCTCTCCGTCTTCGGCGGTGCCGCCCTCCGCGCCGCAGCCGCACAGAAGCAGCAGAGTGCACAGCAGGAACAGGGAAATCAGTTTTTTCATGTTTGCTCCTTACAGCATGTCCGGGTTCGCCTCGCGGCCGCAGGAGATGTTCAGGTTCCCGTTGCGGCAGCGGATGGCGTCGATAAATTCCTTGATGTTGCTCAGGCTCTTAAGCTCGATGCTGTAGCTGAGCTCGTAGAGCGTACCCATGTTGGTGGTGCGCACCCGGATCAGCTCATGGCGGACCGTGTACCGGTCAAACAGATCGTCAAACAGTCCCTCATAGTCCAGGTCCTCCGGGATGGTGATTTTCAGCGTCCGGTGCAGGTTGCTGCTCTCGCCGAAGTGCAGGCGGCCCAGCAGCAGCACAAAGGCCGCCATGATCACAAAGAAGAGCAGCGCGAAGACCACGTAGCCCATGCCGCAGGCAAGGCCGATGGCCACGGAGAAGAACAATGCGGTAATCTCTCTGGCAGTGCCGGGCGCGCTGCGGAAGCGCACCAGCGCGAAGGTGCCCGCCACGGCAAGTCCCGCGCCAACGTTGCCGTTGACCATCATGATTACCAGGGTCACCACCGGCGGCAGCAGAGCCAGAGACTGGGCAAAGTGGCCGCTGTGCTGGTCATGGGATGTGAAGACAAGGGCCGTGCCGACGCCGAGGGCCATCGCCGTCGCCACACAGATCAGGAAGCTGCCCAGGGTCACCTGGGCATAGATGATGCTTTCAAACATGGATACTCTCTCCGTCATATTCATTGAAGATTTTTTCAAGGAGCTTGTCCTTGTAGCAGGTGCCGTATTTGGAGAAGCTGCGGGGATAGACCTGAAGTCCGCTGAGGAGATGGGCCAGCCACAGCGGCGCGGCGCCCGGGATTTTGATCTCCATCAGCACGCTGCCCGCCGGGAGGAGCGGCTCCCCCTGGTCGCCGGCGGTCAGGTCCAGGTCCCAGTCACGCCAGCGCAGGTCCTTGTCAAAGGTGATGCGCAGCTCCGGGTCGTCCTTTGCCCGCCAGGCCCAGCGGTCGCAGGCGATGAAGGCCCGGGGCTTGGGGTGATAGCTCTCCAGAAACCAGGCAATCTCCCGCGCCATCTGGCTGTCCTCCGGCGGTGCGCCGTGCCCGGCCAGCCAGTCCTCCGCCGCCGCGGCGCCCATGCTAATCCGGCGCTTGTAGACGATGCCCTTGTATTTCTTCTTCAGCTCCACGAACACCGGGTCCTCCGGCCGGGGCACCCGATAGCTGCGCAGGCGCAGCTTTTCCTTGTATACGGGGCCCTCCAGAGACCGGCGGATCAGCCGGTAGTCGTCGCAGTCATAGTACAGGCTGCAGACGCTGCTGTGGGGATAATCGTCCGGCACGATGTAGGCCTCCAGCTGCCGGAACAGGGCTTCATAGGTCTCTGCCGGGAGCAGGTATTTTTTTTCGTAGCGCTTGAAGGTCAGCTTTGTCTCTCCCATGGCCGTCCTATGCTCCAAAATAATGTTCCAGGGCCCAGTCGTCCAGCCGGAAAATGCCCTTGAGGGAATCGATGTTGTGTTGCCGCCAGTCGTCCACCAGGAAGAAATAGCGCAGCTGATCCACGTTCCACTCCCAGCTGCTGTACAGCATGCCGTAGCGGCTGTAATCCCGGTATACCTCCGGCTCCACCACGGACGCCAGCCAGTTCAGCTCCGCCACGGCGGATTCGTTGGACAGCGGTCCGTTCAGCAGCTCCGCCGCCCGGGTCAGAAAGCGGTCCCGGAAGGTCTCGTTGTTCATCAGCGGCCGCACAAACTGATAGTACTGCCGCTCGTAATCGGTCAGCACGTTGGTGAAATTCAGGCTCGGCGTATAGAACACCGCGTCCAGGTCGTAGAAGGCCAGGCGCCATTTGCCGTCCAGCTCGTCGGAGCGCCAGTAGCGGAGGTTACCGGAGTTCAGGTCGCTGTTGGCGCAGTAGCCCTCCAGAATCAGCCAGTCGATCAGGCTGTCCACGTCCATGCGGCGGCAGACTTCCTCATAGTTTTCGCTCAGGCGCATGTCATTGGTCTGACAGAAGAGGAAAACGTCCTGATACAGGGAGCAGTTTTCCGGCACGTTTGCCTCCCAGACCTCCACGCTATTCTGGCTAACCCCGGCTACGTCCGCGAAATGGCGGCCGTTGGCCTTTTCCATCAGGTTGTAAATACCGTAGTACTCCCCGTTTACATAGAGAATGCAGTACTTGCTGCGCTGAGTGATTACATCAGCCTCTGCCTTCAGCGCCAGGTTCTGGCACAGCTCGTTTCGGATGATGGCGTGTCCGTAGTCCTGCCCCGCGCGAATCACCAGATCGGAAAACTCCGTGATGCCGCCGCCGTACAGGTCGCAGCTCAGCCGGTCCTGCCCGTAGGCGCCCCGGAAGCGCACGCTCATGTTCTTCTTGTTCAGATACAGGCTGGTCTCCCCATGCATTTTGATGCCGCAGGGGATGCTGAAGCGCCGCTCCCCGTCCTCATAGAGGGCCAGATTTCCGGGGACCTCCACTTCCTTGACGCCGTGCCGATAGATATAGGCAAGGTCCGTTCCGTTGTCCGACACCAGACTCAGCACAGGCAGCTGGTGAAACTCGTTGACGATAAAGCTCAGGGTCAGCGGCCTGCTGGGCAGGGCGCCGTCCTCCACCGCCACCGCCCGCAGAATCACCGAGTAGGCCACGGTGAGCGGTCCGGTATAGACCGGGTATTCCGTGTTGGGCACGTTCCCGTCGGAGCTGTAATAGATGGTGCCCGGGGCGGAAAGCCCCACCTGCAGCGCATATTCCAGGTTGTCATAGACGCCGTCCGGCGTGTCGGCCACCGGGGTACGGGACACGCGCCGATAGCCGTAGCCGTTGGACTCTCCCGGCGTGGGCTCGGCGAAATAGAACCAGCCGTGCTCGCCCTCCCGGCGGCCATAGCTGCACTCATAGGGGATGTCCCGCAGGGACACATAGTCCAGAATGTTCCCCTCGCCGTCGCTCAGGTACAGCTCATCCTCCTGAGAGCTGAGGGAGAAACGGGCAACCTCCCGAGAGATGGGAACCAGCAGCTTCTCTCCCGGCTGAATCACCGGGCCGGAAAGGCGGTAAAGCTGCAGCTCGTCCTTGTCGTCGGAGAGGTAAAAATCCTGGGGATACAGGATCTCTCCGCTCATGTTTTTCAGCTCCACCCAGTTTCCGCAGCCGGTCAGCTCGGTGTATCGGTCCGCAGGGTCCGCGGTCATAACCTCCCAGATGGCCAGCTTCGTCACCTCGGGCAGGGAATCCTGCCAGGCGTCATAACCGCCGGGGGTGTTGCTGCGGCCGGGCGTGGGATACAGCGTCTCCCGGAACTGCCCGTCCTCTTCCAGGGCCCAGGAGCTGCTGCCGCTGCCGCCGGGGCAGGTCACGCTGCCGGCCAGGCGGCCCTCGGGGTCAAAGAGGAAGAGC
>CAMVIC010000148.1 GCA_947167435.1 uncultured Clostridia bacterium
AAATCAGAGGGGTGGGCCCCTCTGAACTCCCCCTTTGTATGTCGCTCCTCCGTTTCCTGGCTTCCGGTACTTGTAAGATGGGAGAAAAGGTGTTATAATGTATGTTTAGAGGAAATTTTGATACCATGGAGGGAAAACACTGGCAATGACAAGAATCGATATATTCTCCGGCTTTCTGGGTGCCGGCAAAACGACCCTGATTCGCAAGCTGATCGCCGAGGGCTACAAGGGCGAGAAGCTGGTCCTCATTGAAAACGAGTTCGGCGAGATCGCCATCGACGGCGGCTTTCTGAAAGACGCCGGCGTGGAGATCAACGAGATGAACTCCGGCTGCATCTGCTGCACCCTGGTGGGCGACTTCACCAAGGCCCTGAAAAAGGTCATGGACGACTTTGCCCCCGACCGCATCCTGATCGAGCCCTCGGGCGTGGGCAAGCTGTCCGACGTGGCCAAGGCCGTGGAACGGGTGGAGGGCGCGCAGATCGGCGCCAAGGTCACCGTGGTGGACGCGGGCAAGGCCAAAATGTATATGCGCAACTTCGGCGAGTTTTTCAACGACCAGGTGGCCAACGCCGACCTGATCGTCATGAGCCGCACCGACACCGCGGGCGAGGCCAAAATCCTGGCCGCAGCGGAGCTGCTGAAGGGTCTGAACACCGAGGCGGGTCTGATCACCACCCCCTGGGACCAGCTGGACGGCGAGAAGATCCGCGAGGCCATGGACGCAAACGGCCTGCGCCGCCAGATGGAGGAGCTGGAGCACGAGCATGAGCACCACCATCACCATCATGACGACGAGGAGTGCGACGATCCGGAGTGCGAGTGCCATCACCATCATCACGATGACGACGACGAGGACGAACACGAGCATCATCACCATCATCACCATGACGACGACGAGGAGTGCGACGATCCCGACTGCGAGTGCCATCATCACCACGACGACGAGGACGGGCACCATCACCATCATCACCATCACGCCGACGAGATTTTCACCAGCTGGGGCATGGAGACGCCGCGGAAGTTCAGCGAGGAAGAGCTGCGCCGCATTCTGGGCGCCCTGTCCGACGAGGCGCGCTTCGGCATCGTGCTGCGGGCCAAGGGCATCGTGGACGCCAGCGACGGCCAGTGGCTGTACTTTGACTACGTCCCCGGCGAGACGGATATCCGCCGCGGCGCCGCCCAGGTTACCGGCCGCTTCTGCGTGATCGGATCCAAACTCAACGAAACTGCCTTAAAGGAGCTGTTCAGTCTTGCCTGATTCCAGAGATATTCCCGTTTATCTGTTCACCGGCTTTCTGGAGGCCGGAAAAACCAAATTCATCCAGGAGACGCTGGAGGACAAGCGCTTCTGCAACGGAGAGCGCACGCTGCTGCTGGTCTGCGAGGAGGGCGAGGAGGAATACGCCCCCGATCAGTTTGCCGATTCCGCCGTGTTCATCCGGGTGATTGAGGACCAGAGCGCCCTGACCGAGGAAAACCTGGTGAAATACCTGAAGGAGACCCGGGCCGAGCGCGTGGTGGTGGAGTATAACGGCATGTGGCTGCTGGACGCCCTGTATACCGCCATGCCCCAGAACTGGGTGGTATATCAGGAGTTCATGTTCGCCGACGCGCGCAGCTTCCTCAGCTACAACAGCAACATGCGCCAGCTGGTCTATGACAAGCTGAAGAGCTGCGAGCTGGTGGTGTTCAACCGCTTCTCCCCCGATATGGACAAAATGGAGCTGCACAAAATCGTGCGCGGCGCCTCCCGCCGGGCGGATATCGCCTATGAGTACGCCGGCGGCAAGGTGGAGTATGACGACATCGAGGATCCCCTGCCCTTCGACCTGGACGCCCCCGTGGTGGAGATTCAGGACGAGGACTACGCCCTGTGGTACCGGGACATGTCCGAGGAGCCCAAGAAGTACGAGGGGAAGACCGTCCGCTTCAAGGCCCGGGCTCTGGTGCGCCGCAAGCTGCCCAGCGCCACCTTCGTGGTGGGCCGCCACGTGATGACCTGCTGCGTGGAGGACATTCAGTTCGCCGGGCTGGTCTGCCAGTGGGACAAGGCCGACACGGTGAAGGACGACAGCTGGATGATTCTGACGGCCCGCATCAACTTCAAGTTCAACCGGGCCTACGGCAAGAAGGGCCCCGTGCTCACCTATATCGACAGCGAGCCCTGCGAGGCCCCCGCCCAGGACGTGGCCACCTTCTATTAAGCAATCGCACGTTTACCGCCCCCAGAGACGACCGCACGGCCCGCTCCCTGGGGGATCTTATTCATGCGGCAATAAAAGAATCGGAACGCTTTTCAGCTGCGCAGGCATCGCCGCATGAATATTTGCCATGTTTTTCGATTGCCGCGCAAGGGGCGAGAAAAACGGCATTTTAATAATCTTATTGCTCCGGCTTTACAAGTCTCCGGATTTCAAACATTTCATTGCCGGAGCAATAACAGCGAGGCCTTTATGCAATACAAATGTCTGGTTTTCGACCACGACGACACCGTGGTCAACAGCACCGCCACCATTCACCATCCCTGCTTTGTGGAGTATCTCAGGGAATTCCGTCCCGGCAGGACCTGCTCCCTGGAGGACTATTTTCTCAAGAACTTCGAGCCTGGCTTTCTGACCATGTGCCGGGAGGAATACGGCCTGAGCGACGCGGAGCTGACAGAGGAGGGCGAATACTGGCGGCGCTACGTAGCGAAGCATATCCCGGCGGCCTATCCCGGCATCCGGGAGATCATGGAGCGGCAGAAGGCCCGGGGCGGCCTGATCGCCGTGGTATCCCATTCCTATGAGGACAACATCCGCCGGGATTACGCGGCAAATTCCCTGCCCGCACCGGACGCGGTGTTCGGCTGGGAGCAGCCGCCCCACCGGCGAAAGCCCGCTTCCTGGCCCCTGGAGGAGATCATGCGCCGCTTCTCTCTGGCCCCCTCGGAGCTGCTGATGATCGACGATCTGAAGCCCGGCTATGACATGGCCGCCGCCTGCGGCGTGAGCTTTGCCGCCGCGGGCTGGGCCAACGACATTCCGCAGATTGAACGCTTTCTCCGCGCAAACTGCAATCTGTATTTCAAAGCCGTCCGCGAGCTTGCGGACTATCTGGCCTGAGGAAAATGGAGGTCCGCCAGTGGAAAAAGTCTCCCGCGCCCTGAACGGCGCCCTTCTTGTCCTGCTGACGCTGCTGCTGGCTGCCGCCGTGGGGCTTGGCACGGTGGGAAACCTGTCCCACCGCTCCTATGCGGCCGCTCTGGCCGCCGCTCTGCTGGTTCTGGCCCTCTGGCTCCGCCTGGGCGGGAAGCTGCCTCTGGGGCGCCCGGTACAGCGCCTGGGCCCCGGCCGGGCCGGGGCGCTGCTGGCCGCCGTCTGCCTGCTGCTGCATCTGGCGGGGATACTGCTGCTGCCGCTGGAGCCTGCCGGGGATTACCGGACCTTCTGGCTCACCGCCGTGGACCTGGCTCAGGGGCAGAGCCTGCAGCTTGGCGAGTATGTGGCCCTCTTTCCCCACATTCTGGGCTATTCCGCCTTCCTCAGTCTGTTTCTCCGGCTTTTCGGCGTCTCCCTCTGGGTGCCGGCGCTGCTGAACGCGGCGCTGACCACGGTCTCGGGAGTGCTGATCTACAGCCTGTGCCTGCGCCTGAAAGACGAGGACGCGGCGGTATTCGCCTTTTTGCTGTGGATTCTCTGTCCCTCCAAGCTGCTGTACAACAGCATGGTGCTGTCCGAGCCCTTTTACACCTGCCTTCTGCTGCTGTTTCTGTGGCTGCTGGAGCGGCTGGACCGGGGCTTTGCCCGGCGGAGCCTGAGCGCGGCGGCCGCGCTGGGCGCAGGGCTTCTGGCAGCGCTGCTGCTGGCTGCCGTCAACGCCGCCCGCCCCATCGCCCTGATCCCCATCATCGCCTTTTTCCTCTGGCTGCTTCTGCTGCGGGGGAAAGAGGAGGCGGACCGGGTGCTCTGGCGCCGCTGGCTGTGCTTTGCCGCAGCGCTGCTGCTGGGCTATGGCCTGCTGGCCCGGGCCTGGACGGCCTGGGAGGCCAAAGTGCTGGGCGAGGCGCCGCCGGCGCTTCCCGGCTACAGCATCTACGTGGGCTTTAACCCGGATACCCTGGGCGCCTATGCCGACGAGGACATGGACCGGCTGTTTCAGCTGCGCTACGGGCAGGAGGGCGGCAGCGCCGCCCAGGCCCAGGCCCAGATGCTGCGGGAGGCGGAGACGCGCATCCGCTCAGGGCAGGTGGACTTTGCCCGCCTCTTCCCCGCCAAGCTCCGCAGCTTTCTGGGCAACGACGAGGGCGGCGCCTATTATCTGCAACAAGGCTACCCCGGATTGTATGCGCCGCTTGCTCTGCTCTGCAACGTCTTTTACTATGCCCTTGTTCCCCTTTCCCTGCTGGGCGCCCTGCGTCTGCACACAGCCCGGCGGCCCGGCATCGCGCCAAACTTCTGCCTCTATGTGATCGGCCTCACCCTGGCCCACATGCTGGTGGAGGTGGCAGGGCGCTATCACTATTCCATTCTTCCCATGCTCATCCTCCTCGCCGCCTTTTCCCGGCGCGGGGAACCCAACAGGAGGTAAACCATGTCTGCAAGCCTTTACATCGTGATCCCCTGCTACAACGAGCAGGAGGTTCTCCCCATTACCGCGCCCATGTTTCTGGAAAAGCTTCAAAGCCTGATCAAGAAGGGCAAGATCAGCGACGAGAGCCGGGTGCTCTTCGTCAACGACGGCAGCCGGGACCGGACCTGGGAAATCATCAAAGACCTGGCCGCGCAGGACCCCCACTACATCGGCATCTGCCAGAGCCGGAACCGGGGCCACCAGAACGCAGTGCTTGCCGGGCTCATGGAGGCCCGGGACAAATGCGACATCACCATCTCCATCGACTGTGACGGGCAGGACGACATCAACGCCATGGAC
>CAMVIC010000149.1 GCA_947167435.1 uncultured Clostridia bacterium
TGGTAAACCTGCACCCGGACAGCAGCGTCACCGTGGCGGAGCCAAGCCGTACCGCCTCCAGCACCGATGTGGTCGCCCGGCTGACCCGCAGCCTGGACGAGACGAGGGCCACCGCCTTCGGCGCGGTGTTGCCGCCGGAGGAAGTGGCAGCCCTGACCGCCCACTACGTGATTCCGGAGGACCAGCTGGTGGCCCCCGCTCCTGACCCGGCCAAGTTCGGCACCATTCCCAACGACCAGGCCGCCCAGGTGCTGGAGATCATTCAGCAGGCCCGGGACTCCGGACTGCTGGAAGAGCAGGACGTGATTTTCGACCCCAACGTGGAGTTTTATTACGACGCGAACATTGAGTATTATCTGGACGACACCATCCTGGTCATCTGCTGGAAAGAGGTTATCGACGGCAACACCGTCAGCTGCTGCGAGGTCAAGGTGGCCGACGCCTCCCAGTTCCGTCGGAAATTCGCGGGCGACAGCTTCGGCTCCTCTCTGCAGTTCTACGCCACGGACCTTGCCCGCAGTGTGAACGCGGTGGTTGCCATGAACGCGGATTTCTATCAGTTCCGTGACTTCGGCATCGTGGCCTTCCAGCGGGACCTGTGCCGCTTTGACACCTCCACCTACACCGGCATGTACAAAAAATACAACTGCGTGGACACCATGTTTGTGGACCAGGAGGGCGACTTCCACTTCTTCCACCGACTGGAGGAGGCCGACTGGGATTCCATGCAGCGCTGGATGGACGAGAACAACATTCTCTTTTCCATTGCCTTCGGGCCCGTTCTGGTGGAAAACGGGGAACTGCAGTACTGCGACTGGTATCCCGCCGGCGAGATCGACCGGGGTTATTCCCGTGCCAGCATCTCCCAGTATGACCACCTGCATTACTTCTATATGTCTCTGAACCACTCCAACGAGAAGCAGGCCCGCTGGACCGTAAACGAGTTTGCCCAGCACGTCTATGACAAGGGCGTGCGGGACGCCTACTGCCTGGACGGCGGCCAGACCAGCGAGATCGTGTTCCAGGACCGCCCCTATAACTATATCGACTGGGGCGCCGAGCGTCTGGTCAGCGATATCATTTACTTTGCCACCGCCATTCCGGGAGAGGGGGGTAACACATGAATCCTGTCGCCATCTATACCGGAAACCTGACCATCTACTGGACAGGCATCATCGTCACCCTTGGTCTTGCGGCCGCCCTGTCCCTGACTCTGGCCCTCTATCCCATGGAGGCCGGACGCAACACCGCGGTCTGGGTGTTCTTCCCCTTCGCGATGCTCTTCTCCGTACTCATCTCCCGGGCCATCCACTGGTACTGCCACATGGAGATGTACACCTCCTTCACTTCCGCCATGACCGATTATTCCGGCGGCAGCTTCGTGCTGGTGGGCGTGGTGTTCGGCGTGCTGCTGGCGGCACTGCTGGTGCGCGGTCTGCAGCTGACAAAGCACATGGGACAGCTGCTGGACGCGGTTGCCCCCGCTCTTGCGCTGCTGACGGTCTTCATCCGGCTGAGCGCCTATTTCACCGATGCCTGCCGGGGCAAGATCGTGATTACGGACGCGCGCTTCCAGCGTCTCCCCTTTGCCTCCGCCATGACCGACGCCGCCGGCAACGTAAGCTACCGTCTGGCCTCCTGGTGCATCGAGGCAATCCTGATGCTGATCGTGACGGTCATTCTGGTGCTTTTCTACTGCAACCACCGCCGGGATCACATGAAGGCCGGCGGCAGCCGCAGCGGCAACGTATTCCGCCGTTTTCTGGTGCTCTTCAGCATTGTGGAGTTTCCCATCGACTCCACCCGTTATGACTCCGCCATGTTCCACTTCAGCGGTTTTCTGCGCGTGCTCAACAAATACATCAGCTTTGTGAGTCTGACGCAGCTTTTCTGTGCCTTTGCCATTCTCTACGTGCTGATCCATTATCTGCGGATTTCCGTACGCGGAAACGGCTGGCGCTGGTATCACATCGCGCTGCTGGTGGTCTACGTGGCGACCCTCGTCATTGTCGGCTACTTCGGGGAGTACCGGGTGCAGCGCTTCGCCGCCTACCTGAAATGCTACAGCATCATGGCGGCAGGTCTTCTGCTCATGGCCCTGGTCGTGCACATTCTCTACCGCACCGCAAAAAAGAAACGGATCTACACCGAATAACATCAAAGAGCCTGTGAATAAAATTCACAGGCTCTTTGATGTTTATGGCGGTCAGTGACTCAGCCCTGTCCGTAATAGGCGTTGGCGCCGTGCTTGCGCAGATAGTGCTTGTCCAGCAGCTCTTGCTGGATGCCCCGGTGGACGGGGTTGATCATCAGGGCGTGCCAGTCCATGAAGGCAACCTCCTCCATGACCACGGCGTTGTGCACCGCGTTGTGAGGGTCGGTGCCCCAGGCAAAGGGGCCGTGGCTGTACACCACCACGCCGGGCACGTCGTCCGGCTGCCGGTTCCGGAAGGTCTCGATGATCACGTTGCCGGTCTCTTTCTCATACTCGCCCCGGATCTCCTCCGGCGTCATGGGCCGGGTGCAGGGGATGTCGCCGTAGAAGTAATCGGCCTGGGTGGTGCCCATGGCGGGAATATCCATGCCCGCCTGGGCGAAGGACGTGGCCCAGCGGGAATGGGTATGAACCACGCCGCCGATGTTGGGGAAGGCCTTGTACAGCGCCACATGGGTGGGCGTGTCGCTGGAGGGCTTCCATTTTCCCTCCACCACCTTTCCGTCCAGATCGACCACCACCATGTCCTCCAGGGCCATCCCGTCATAGGAGACGCCGGAGGGCTTGATGACCACAAGGCCGCTTTCCCGGTCGATGCCGGAGACGTTGCCCCAGGTGAAGGTCACCAGATTATACTTGGGCAGCAGAAGGTTTGCTTCCAGTACCTCTTGTTTCAGTTTTTCCAGCATAAGTACACCTCGTATATTTTATTATTGTATGCGTTGTGTGTTTATTCTATCATGTCGCCGTGCCTTTGGCAAGCAGTTCACAGATCCTCTTCCGCCGTGCGCACCGTCTGCGTCAGGTAGTGGATGACCTCCGCCGGGTACTGCCCCATGGCCGTCTCTCCGGTGACCATCACGGAGGAAGCCCCGTCCAGCACCGCGTTATAGATGTCGCTGACCTCTGCCCGGGTGGGCACCGGGCTTCTCTCCATGGAGGCGAGCATCTGGGTCACCACCATGAAGGGCTTTCCCGCTGCCCGGCAGGCGGCGGCAATGCGCTTTTGCAGGCGGGGCAGCTCCCAGAGCTCCACGGAATTGCCCAGGTCGCCCCGGGCAATCACAATCTCGTCGGCGGCGTCCATCAGCTCCTCCAAGTGCTCCACGCCCTCAAGATTCTCGATCTTGGCAAAGAGGCGCACCGCCTCTCCCCCGTTCTCGTTCAGGCAGGCGCGCACCGTCTCCAGGTCCGCCCGGCAGCGGACAAAGGGCTGCATCACGCCGGCTACGCCCATTTTTGCCGCCAGGGACAGGTTCTCCCGGTCGCTCTCGGTCAGAGCCGGCAGCCGGATGTTGATTCCCGGCAGGGCAACGCTCTTGCGGCTTTGCAGCAGGCCGCCCCGCAGCACCTTGGCCCGGCTGCGCCCGTCGTAGCGGATGGCGAGCTTCCCGTCGTCCAGAAGGATCTCCTGGCCCTCCTCCAGCACCTGCCACACCGCGTCCGGCAGCGGCACGCCGCCCTTGCCCAGCAGCACGGTTTTCCCCTCCAGCAGCGGCAGCGGCTGCTCCAGCTTGTCAATGCGAAGCTCCGGCCCCTGCATGTCGATCAGAAGCTTTGCGTGCAAGCCGCTCCGCTCTTCGGCAAAGCGCAGCGCCGCCAGCTGTTCGCCCGCCTGACGCAGGCTGCCGTGGGACAGGTTCAGCCGCAGGCCGGTCATGCCGGCGCGCAGCATCAGCTCCAGAACCTCTGCCTTGGCGCAGGCGGGTCCCAGAGTCCCGTAGATCTCGATCATAGGCATTTCTTCCTTTATCTATATCTTATCTTTATTTTATTATAATCAGAAACACGGATTAGTGCAAGCATTTGTCGCGTCCATGCGCACTTTTCCGTTTTGCCTCTCTCCTTCGTCATTCACAGATCGTTTACTTGACAAGGGTTTCCCGCTGTGCTAAATTAAGGCAAGGATATTCTGTCCCATGGCTGCACTTCACAGCCGTGGGCTTTTCTTTTGGAGGGACAAAATGAATTACGACGTGATCATCGTTGGCGCGGGCCCCGGCGGCATCTTCACCGCCTATGAGCTCATAAAGGGCAACCCGGCACTGAAGGTGGGCGTGTTCGAGCTGGGCCGCCCCCTGAGTCAGCGCAGGTGCCCCATCGACGGGAAAACCGTCAAAAGCTGCATCAAGTGCCCGGTCTGCAGCATTATGAGCGGCTTTGGCGGTGCCGGCGCCTTTTCCGACGGCAAGTACAACATCACCAACCAGTTCGGCGGCACCCTGTACGAGTACGTTGGGAAGAATGAGGCCATCGAGCTGATGCAGTACGTGGACCAGATCAACCTCTCCCACGGCGGCGAGGGGACAAAGCTCTACTCCACCGCCAACACCGCCATCAAGCGCATGTGCCTGGAAAACGGCCTGCACCTGCTGGACGCCCAGGTCCGCCATCTGGGAACCGATATCAACTATGTGGTACTCCAGAATCTGTATGACGACCTGAAGGACCGGGTGGATTTCCATTTCAATACCGCCATCACCGCCGTCACCCGCACCGACGGAGGCTATGAGATTCACGCGGGCGATAAGGTATACTCCTGCAGGCGCTGCGTAATCTCCGTAGGCCGCAGCGGCAGCAAGTGGATGGAGGGGGTCTGCGAGTCGCTGGACATCCCCACCCGCTCCAACCGGGTGGACATCGGCGTCCGGGTGGAACTGCCGGCTGAAATCTTCGCCCATCTGACCGAC
>CAMVIC010000150.1 GCA_947167435.1 uncultured Clostridia bacterium
GCAGCCGGCACCCGCGCTCCGCTCTTTTTATAGTTCATGATCTGAACCAGTCTCTCCTTCAGGTTTCGCTTTTCCGTGGCAAAGGTTGTGGCGACCACTCCCGCCGGCAGTGCCGACGTCGCCGCCATCGTGAGCAGCGTGTTGCCGTAGGACTGCTTCTCTCTCCGCGTCATGGCGCGCAGCAGCATTTCGTCACAGCTCAGCTCACAGGCGCGGCTCAGTTCTCTCCGGATAAACCAGCTGAGGGGATTGAACCAGTGCGCCGCGAGAACCGCGACAGCGGCCCACTTATACAGCGTGTCACAGCGGCGATAGTGCATCAGCTCATGGCGAAGGATATTATTCAGAAGCTCCCCGTCATATTAACGCTCCGGCAGTACGATCTTCGGAGAAAACACGCCATACATCAAGGGCGTTCGTACCGCAGCAGAGCAGAAGAGAGCCGGCCTGCGCCCGGGAATGGAGGCATAGACCTCACGGGTGAAGCGGCCCGGGCTGCGAAGCTCATGCCGCAGGCGTCGGGTAAATCGCAGATAGGCAAGCACCGTCAGCCCCAGAGTCAGCACCGTGCCAAAGGCCCAGACTGCAAGCCAGAGCCCCGGCGCGCGCAGGCCTTTGGCAGGTACAGCGCTGTGAGGAGATTCAGGCGTGCGGGTTTCAGGTGTTTCCGACGCCTGAAGCGGGCTCTGCGGTTCAGATGGGACGGCATTTGCTCCATCCGGAGCGGCATTTTGCGAAAGAACCGGTACCTGTCCCTTGGGGTTTTCTGTATCGGTCTCGCTGTAAGCGGGGATTTCGTCAGGCCTTGCCTCGCCCGGGGTCGGAATCAGTCCCGGAAGGGGCAGCACAAAGCGCAGCAGCACCAGCAGCCATGCATAGTAGTAAACCGTGCTCGGCATACGGCGCAGCGCCACATAGCGCAGCCCCAGAAGCAGCAGCGCAAGTACACTGCCGCTGAGGGTCAGCATCAGCAGGGTTTTCACAGCTTATTCCTCCACCTTGAACATCTGCCGCAATTCGTCCAGGTCTGCCTGCGTAAGCCCGTCCGAACTGACGAGAGCAGCTACCAGATCTCTTGCCTTCCCATTATAAAGGCGGGTGATCAGATCGCCCGTAGCCCAGGCGCTGTATTCCTTCTCCGTGATGATCGGAGAATAGAAGTAAACGTTCCGCTTTTCCTGCCGTACGACCCCTTTGGACACCAGCCGGGAAATCAGTGTTTTGATGGTCGCAGGCTCCCAGCCTTTTGACCGCTGCAGCTTTTCACGAATCTCCGTAACGGGCAGCGCATCCTCCGCATGCCACAGGAGCTTCATCACTTCCAGCTCGGAACCGGTGATTTTGCCGGCGAGATTATCTGACATTGCAAAGCCTCCCTTGAGCAGTTTACATTTGTAGCTCGAGCATGTTCAGTATAGCATATGAGTCTACAGTTGTCAACTGTGCTGATATACAATCAGCCGGCTCCTTCTCAGAGTCCGGCTGCCGCTGTTCTGCCCCTGTTCTGAACCCCTCCTCCGCGCCATCTGCCTCCCGTTACGCCAAACCAAAAAACGTGGGATGTGAAACCTGATTCACATCCCACGTTTTCTGGTTTTTGATTTGGCTCAGCCTGCGGCCTCGGTGGTCTCAGCCTCGGTCTCGCCGTCCAGGACCAGGTCC
The DNA here is from genome assembly GCA_947167435.1 of uncultured Clostridia bacterium. The sequence continues at coordinate 1,663 of CAMVIC010000150.1, forward strand.
CAGGCGGGCACGAAGAAGCCGGCAAACTCATCGTTAAAGACCTTTACGGTCAGATCGCTCTGGTAGACTTCCACGATGCGCTGGTACACGGGATTCTCCGCGTCCTCGGCGCGGACGGCGATCAGGCAGAAGTAGCGGTTGTCGGTGTACTCGGTCTCCTTGAAGAGGGCCTCGTCAGCGGTCAGGCCGCTGTCCAAGGCATAGTTGCCGTTGATGACGGCGATGGTCACGTCGGGCAGGGTGGAGAAGACCAGGTTTGCGTCCACTTCCACGAACTCAACCTTCACGTTGTAATTCACGATGTCGTCCAGGGTAGGAGAAGCGCCCGCCTCCGGGTCAATGTCGATGATGCCGGCGGACTCCAGCAGCTTCAGGGCGCGGCCCTCGTTGGTGGCGTCGTTGGGAACGGAGACCTTGTCGCCGTCCTTCAGCTCGCTCAGGTCGCTGATCTTGTCGGAGTAGATGTTCATGGCCACGATGTAGGTGTCGCCGATGGGAACCAGGTCATAGCCGTAGTTCTTCAGTTCGTTTTCAAAGAAGGCGTGGTGCTGGAAGGCGTTGATCTCGATATCACCGGAGTTGAGCGCGTCGTTGGGCAGGGAGAAGTTGGAAAACTGCACGTACTCCAGGAGAATGCCCTCGTCCTTGAGGACCTCGGCCACGGGGGCCCAGATATCTTCATAGATGTTGCCGGTCAGGCCGATGCGGACGGTGACGGGGTTCTCGGGGGAAGGGCCGTCGGCAAAAGCCGTGGCGCCAAGGGACAGGACCAGGGTCAGGCTCAGCAGGATTGCAAAAATCTTTTTCATTTTGATACGCTCCTTTTCTTTAATGAGTGTTTTTCTTCACAATAATATTGCCGATGATTTGGATTACCGTCACCAGCAGGACCAGGATGATCACCGTCACATAGATGATGTCCATGCGGTTGCGCTGCTGGCCGCTGATGTAAGCGAAGTTGCCCAGACCGCCGGCGCCCACGGCGCCCGCCATGGCGGTCAGTCCGATGAGATTGATGATGGTGATGGAGGTGCCGCGGGCAATGGCCGCCACGCTCTCTTTCCAGTAAACGCTGAACACAATCTGCAGATTGCTGTTGCCCATGGCCTGGGCCGCTTCGATCAGTCCCTCATCCACACCGCTGAGGGCAGCCTCGATCTGCCGGGAGAAGAAGGGCGTGGTGCCGAATACCAGAGGAACAATGGCGCCGCGCACACCGATGGCCGTGCCCACAATCAGGCGGGTCAGCGGCAGAAGGCAGAAGAGCAGGATGATGAAGGGGATGGAACGGAGCAGGTTGATGAGCTTGTCCAGAATCTGGTAGACCACCTTGTTCTGCATGATGCCGCCGGGCCGGGTGACCACCAGGATGGTGCCCAGCAGCATCCCCAGGACAAAGGAGATGGCGCCGGCAATCAGGGTCATCTGCAGCGTCTCTACGATGCTGCGCACCAGGGTGTCCATCTGCTTTTCCAGACTGGGGAACAGTCTAATCAGCAACTCTTGCATCTTTCAGTACCTCCACACCTACGTTCTTCTCGATCATAAAGGCGATGGCTTTGGTCACGTCCGCCCGTTCGCCGCTCATGATGGCCACCGTCCCGCCGATGGTCGAGCCCTGCAGGATCTCGATGTTGGCGAAGATGATGTTCACGTTTACGTTGAACTCCCGGGAAACGTAGGAAATCAGCGCCTCGGTGACGTTGCGCGTCACATAGCTGAGCCGGACGATCAGCTCGCCGGGTTTCAGATCCGCCATATGGGAATCCAGCGCGATCAGCTCGTCGATCTTATGCAGATTGGAGGTTGAGTTGATAAAATTCCGTGTCACCTCCCGTTTCGGATCGGCAAAGATCGTGAACACATCCCCCTGCTCCACCAGCTGTCCGTGCTCCATGACGGCCACACGGTTGCAGATTTCCTTGACCACCGCCATCTCATGGGTGATGAGGACGATGGTGATGCCCAGCTTTTCGTTCAGCTCCCGCAGCAGATGCAGGATGGCTTTGGTGGTCTGCGGGTCCAGCGCGGAGGTGGCCTCGTCGCACAGCAGTACCTTCGGATCGTTTGCCAGGGCGCGGGCAATGGCCACGCGCTGCTTCTGGCCGCCGGAGAGCTGACTGGGATAGGATGTCTCCTTGTCCGCAATGTCCACCAGTGTGAGAAGCTGACGCACCTTGTCGCGGATCTCGCTCTTGCTCAATCCGCTTCCCCGCAGCGGATAGGCCACATTGTCAAAGACCGTGCGGGATGGCATCAGGTTGAAGTGCTGAAAAATCATGCCGATTTTTTTCCTGGCCTGGCGCAGTTCCCGGGGGCTGAGAGACATCATGTCCGCCCCGTTGACCGTCACCGAGCCCGAATCGGGCCGCTCCAGAAGATTGATACACCGTACCAGCGTGGATTTCCCCGCGCCGGAAAAGCCGATCACACCGAAGATATCCCCCTCGCTGATTTCCAGGGAAACATCCTGCACGGCATGGACCTGGGTCCGGCCGGTACCGAAGTCCTTGCAGATGTGACTGAGTTGAATCAAAGCCGTTTCCTCCCAAACTCAAAAAGCCGGGAGCCCATGGCTCCCGGCTTTCGATTTTCAATGCTTACGGACCGCGCCGCAAATGCTTGAAGATCTCAGAAGCTGGTGACCACAGGAATCAGCGCATGGGGCATCATGAACATCGGCATCGCCATGTCCATGCACATGCACATCATCATGCTGGTCTGCTTCTTCATGAGAATCTCCAATCCATTTACCTACTCGCAGAGTAGCTTTCTGGCAGTGACTATAGCACTTTGCATGGTAAAAGTCAACGGCTACGGGAGAAAAAAAGCACTTCTGTGCAAGCTTACGAAATTCGGCAAGCGGGTCTGGATAATCTTGTCAGTTTCGATGGTCCGGCTCCGGGACCTGTCGGATGGTGCCGCCGCCCAGCACGGTATCCCCTTCATAGAGCACCACTGCCTGTCCCGGTGTCAGGGCACGCTGAGGCTGGTCAAACACCAGGCGAAAGCGCCTCCCCGGCAGCGGATAAACCGTCGCCGGCTGCTCCTGCTGCCGGTAACGGGCCCTGGCCCACACCCGAACGGGTCCCTCCGGCTCGGGTACGGAAAGCCAGTTCACCCGGTCTGCCAGCAGTTTCCGCCGGTAGAGGCTGCTCTCCGGCCCCAGGGTTACGGTGTTTCGCGCCATGTCCTTGCCGCAGACGTAGATCCGTTCC
>CAMVIC010000151.1 GCA_947167435.1 uncultured Clostridia bacterium
ATCTTCGACCTGAGCGGCATCTCCAAGTCTCCCGCCATTTTCGACATTGAAAAGCTGCGCTACTTCAACAGCGAATACATCCGCGCCATGAGCCCGGAGGCCTTCGCCAGGGTGGCGGAGCCCTATATCCGCCAGGCGGTGAAGAACCCGGCCATCGACCCGGCCGCCATCGCCGCCCTGCTGCAGCAGCGCACCGAGGTGCTGACGGACATCCCCGAAAAGCTGGACTTTTTCGACGAACTGCCGGACTACGGCACCGAGCTCTTCGTCCACAAGAAATCCAAGTCCGACGAGGCCTCCTCCCGTGAGGTGCTGGACCGGGTGCTGCCCCTGTTCGAGACGCTGGAGCGCTGGGACGACGAGAGCATCCTGGACGCGATGGTGAAGCTTGCCGAGGAGATGGGCGCCAAGAACGCCACGGTCATGTGGCCTGTGCGCATCGCGGCCGCCGGCAAGGCGGTCACACCCGGCGGCGCGGTGGAAATCTGCCGCATCCTGGGCCGGGAGGAGACGCTGCGCAGGCTGCGCATCGCCCGGGAAAAGCTGGCCTGAGGCCGGAACAGAGGAGGATAATCCATGGCTGTTTTCGATAATGCCGAATACAAACAGAGACGCTTTTTCCTGGAGGACGACCAAACGGAGCTGGCGCCCCGGACCTATAACCTGATCATCGGCGGCGTGCTGCTGTGGGGCATCGCGGTTAACGCCCTGATGGCCACCTATCTGCAGTCTCAGATCCTGCGGCTGAACTACGTGCTGGTGCTGGTGATCTATTTCGTGCTGAGCCTTGCCAGCATGGCGCTGGTCTACCGCTCCGACAAGCCGGAGATCAGCTTCCTGGGCTTTACGGGGCTGGCGGTGGCCATGGGCCTGCTGCTGACCTATTACGTCAGCGCCTTCGACGAGGGCAGCATCCGCAACGCCTTTCTGGTTACCGGCGCGGTGACGGCCTGCATGATGGCGGTCTCCGGCGTCTGGCCGGAGTTCTTCCGGGGCCTGGGGCGCACGCTGGGAATCGCCCTGCTGATCGCCATCGCGGCGGACCTGATCTGCCTGTTCCTGCTGCGGGTCAATCTGTCGCTCATCGACGCGGGCGTGGCCGTGATCTTCGCCGGCTACATCGGCTTCGACTGGTCCCGGGCCCAGAGCTATCCCAAAACCCTGGACAACGCCGTGGACTGCGCGGCGGATATCTATGTGGATATCGTGAACCTCTTCGTGCGCATTCTGAGCATCATGGGCAATTCCAAAAAAAGCGATTAACGGAACAAACATATGCGTGTCCGGACGTCCGTCCGGACACGCAGACTGTAAACAAACCCTTTTTCTCCGGGCTGGGATCTGTAAGGGGGATTGTGAAGGGGGACGGGGAGTCCCCCTTCACGTCCGATCCATGCAAAAATGGGAACTTTTTCGGAAGTTCCCATTTTTGCGTTTCAAGCTGTCGACACTTTGTCGACAGCTTGAGTGTCCGGACGTCCGTCCGGACACTCGTTTTTTCATTTTTTGACCTTTCCGCCAAAACGGCGAAAAAAAACAGGGAAAAGAATGAAAAAGTATGCAAAATATGAATTGACAGTTAATTAACAAGGGGCGTATAATTTTCTTAACATTTTCGGGAGCTGAAGTTTGTTGGATAAAACCGCATCTTGGACTTGAAAGAGAGGCCGGGCTGCGGTATGATGTGTTTGTCGAGCTTGCACAAAACGCGAGACAGATTTTACCATAAAAGCAAGGCCCGAAACTGAAAATCGACAAAGAGGGGGTGTGCCAATGTCATTTGAGGCAATTACGAGCATCACCGCAGCGGAAGCGGCGGCGAAGGCAGCGGTTGCCGGGGCAGAGGCGAAGGCAAAGCAGCTGCTTTCCGACGCGGAGGCCGCGGGAAAAGCTGCGGTGGAAGCGGCGGCAGCCAAGGCGGACAGCGAGCTCAGGCAACTGAAGGAACAGGCGGAGGAAAAAGCCAGAGCCGACGCGGACCAGCTGCGGCAGGTGGAAGCCGGCCGCGTGGCCGAGATGCGCGCGAAGGCGGAACCGAAGCTGGCGCAAGCCGCGGCGCTCATTGTGGAAAGGATCGTGAACAACTGACATGGCCATTTTGAAAATGAAACGGCTGCGCCTGATGGCGGTCCGATCCCGCAAGGAAGAGCTGCTCCGGGAGCTGACGAAGCTGGGCTGCGTGGAATTCTCCGAGATCGGAGAGGAGATGCAGGAAAGCGGACTGCACCGGGAGAACAGCCCGCTGATGACTGTGCGCAACGAGCAGAACAGCCTGGAGCATGCCATCGCGCTGCTGGACCGGTACGCCCCGGCAAAGAGCAAACTTCTCTCGGCAAAGCCGGAGGCGGAACAGAACAGCTTCCTGGACGATGCCGGCGTGGAAGAGGCTCTGGCACTTGCCGCGCGCCTTGCAGAACTGGACGACAGCGTCCGGCGCCTGGCCGCGGAGGAGAGCCGCCAGCGCAGTGTGATCGAATCCCTGCGGCCCTGGACGGCCCTGGATCTGCCCCTGGCCACCACGGGGACCGAGCGCACGGCGGTGGTGCTGGGTACCATCCCGGGAAAGGTCTCTCTTGACAGCGCTTGCGCCGCCCTCAACGAGGCGGTGGCGGAGGCGGAGCTGTTCCCGGTCAACCGGGACAAAAGCGCCCACTACGCGGTGCTGGTGTGCATGAAGGAGGAGCTGGCGGCGGCCCAGGAGGCCCTGCGCGGCTTCGGCTTCACGGCGGCCGCCGTCAGCGGCCTGGAGGGCACGCCGGAGCAGGAGATCCGCGCGGCCGAGGCGGCGCTGAGCGCCATGGCGGAGGAAAAGCAGCAGTTGTCCGAGCAGATTGCCGCCGAGAGCGGACACCGGGACGAGCTGAAGCTTGCCTGCGACAAGGTCAGCACCCGCGTTGCCATGGCAGAGGCGGAGGAGCGGCTTTACGGCAGCGAATCCGTTGTGGTCATGGAGGGCTGGATGCCCGCCGAGCGGGAGCAGGAGCTTGCCCGTGTTTTCGAGCAGTACGACTGCGCCTGGGACAGCCGGGAGCCGGAGGCCGAGGAGTATCCGGACGTTCCGGTAAAGCTGAAAAACAACCAGCTGACCAATTCCCTGAATATGGTCACCAACATGTACAGTCTGCCGGCCTACGGCACGGTGGACCCGAACCCGCTGATGGCCCCCTTCTTCATCCTGTTTTACGGGCTGATGATGGCGGACATGGGCTACGGCCTCATCATGGTGGCCGCCGCCCTGGTGGCCATGAAGAAGATCAAGCCCCGTGAGGGGCAGCTGGCCTTCTGTCAGCTGCTGCTCTACTGCGGCATCTCCACCTTCATCTGCGGCGCGATGACGGGCGGCCTCTTCGGCGACGCGCCCTACCGCATCGTCCATATGATCAACCCCAACAGCACCTGGGAAGGCCTGCCCTTCCTCTTCAGCCCCATCCGCAACAGCCAGACGGTGCTGTACGGCTCCATGGTGCTGGGCCTGATCCAGCTCAACGCCGGCATGGTGGTCTCCTTCGTGCAGAAGGCCAAGGCCGGAAACCTGGCCGACGGCATCTTCGAGGAAGGCTCCCTGTGGGTGATCCTGGTGGGCGGCATCCTGCTGGCCCTGCCGGCTCTGGGGGTGGCAGCCATCCCGGGCATCATCGGCAAGGTGATTCTCATCGCCGGCGTCGTCATGCTGCTCTTCGGCGCGGGACGCCACGCCAAGGGCTTCGGAAAGGTGACGGCGGCCATCGCCTGCATCTACAACACGGCGACCGGCTGGTTCGGCGACATTCTGTCCTATTCCCGCATTATGGCCCTGATGCTGGCCGGCGGCGTTGTGGCCCAGGTGTTCAACACCATCGGCGCCATGCCCGCAGAGAGCTCCGGCGTCAACGCCTTTACCATCTTTATCTTCATTCTGATCTTCCTGGTTGGCCACGCGCTGAACTTCGCCCTGAACATTCTGGGCTGCTTCGTGCACGACCTGCGTCTGCAGTGCCTGGAGTTCTTCGGCAAGTTCTTCTCAGACGGCGGCAAACCCTTCCAGCCGCTGAAGATCAGAAGCAAATACGTGGTCCCGGAAGAATCAAAATAACATATAAGATATTTAGGAGGAAAACAAAATGGATTTACTGAGCATCTTTAACGGCTACGCCATCGGCCTGCTGGGCGCCGGTCTTGCCGCCGCCCTTGCCTGCTCCGGCTCCGCTCTCGGTACCGGTTACGCCGGTGAAGCCGGCGCCGGCCTCGTGTCTGAGGACCCCAGCAAGTTCGCCCGCTCCATGATTCTGCAGGTTATCCCCGGCACCCAGGGCCTGTACGGCTTCGTTATCTGGTTCCTGGCCTTCAACAAGCTGGTTCCCGATATGAGCGTGCTGCAGGGCTGGCAGATCTTCGGCGCCTGCCTTCCCATCGGCATCGGCGGTCTGGTCTCCGGCGCTGCCCAGGGCAAGGTCGCCGCGGCGTCCATCAACATCCTGGCCAAAAAGCCGGATGACTGGTCCAAGGGCATGATCCTCTGCATCGTGGTTGAGTTCTATGCCATTCTGTCCCTGCTGGCGTCCTTCATGATGCTCAACGGCATCGTCATCGGTTAAGCCGGTCAGGAGCGCCGTATGAAGGGCACGGAAAAGATAATCGCGCATATCCAGGCCGACGCACAGGCCCAGGTTGACGCGATCCTGGACCAGGCCAGGCAGCAGTGCAAGGCCATCCAGAATGAATACAGCAAAAAAGCCGGAGAGCTCTATGCGGAGAAGATCCGCGTGGGTGTGAAGGCCGTTCAGGACCTGGCGGACAGCCAGGGCCGCATCGCCCAGATGGAGGCGAAAAAGAGCGTGCTCGCACTCAAGCAGGAGATGGTCTCCGCGGCCTTTGACCGCGCGCGAGAGATGCTCGTG
>CAMVIC010000152.1 GCA_947167435.1 uncultured Clostridia bacterium
ACCCCGCGAGCCCCAGCAGCGAGTGCTACTGCTGCCGCAAGGGCAGAAGTGCCAAATACTTTGTGGAAAACAGCGAGCGCATCCTCTATCCCAAGAAGCGGGTGGGCGATCACTATGAGCGCATTTCATGGGAACAGGCCTATGCGGAGATCGCCGAGAAGGCAAACGCAATCCTGAAAGCACACGGTCCCCGCAGCGCGGCCATCATCGGCGGGGGCGGAGGCGCCACCGGCGCAGCGGCAGCTACGGCCCAGCCTTTCCTGAAAGCCATCGGCTCCCAGTATTTTTTCAATCCCATCGGGGTGGAGTTTATGGGCATTTTCTGGAGCTGCGGCCGTATCTTCGGCGATCAGTTCCATCCACTGGAGCCGGACGATAAAAACTGCCAGGTTCTCATCTTCTGGGGCAGCAATTCCTATGTGTCCCATCAGCTGCCCAATGCCAGACCCATGATCCGAGCCTTCTCCCAGGACCCAGAGAAAATGGTCATCGTGGTGGATCCGCGCCTGAGCGAGACGGCCCGCATGGCGGATATGCACATCGCGCCGCGGCCGGGCTCTGACACGCTGCTTCTCCGCGCGCTGATTTCTCTGATTCTGGAAAAGGGCTGGCAGGATCGGGATTTCCTGTACCGGTATACCCGGGACTGGACCCAGGCCCGTGGTTGGTTTGAAAACTTCGACATTGACGGCGCCTTGAAGGTCTGCGGCGTTTCCCGGGAGCAGGCGGAGCAGTTTGCCCGTATCCTCACCACGAAAAAATGGGGCATGCACCAGGACCTGGGCCTGTATTTCGGCCGGCAGTCAACCCTCTCAAGCTATCTGTGTCTGGTGCTGATGGCGGTCTGCGGAACGCTGCTGGTCCCCGGCGGCAACGTCCCGCCTGTGCGCATCATCACACTGGAATATTCCGATGAATACGACCCCAAGGTATGGCGAATGCCGGTGACCGGACGCTTTCCGGTGGCGGGCATGTATCCGGAGGGGGCGCTGCCCGATGAGGTGCTGGGCGACAATGAAGATCGCATCCGCCTGGCATTCTGCAATATGTCCAATCCCCTTCGAAGTTACCCGGATTCCCAGAAGATGGAGGAGGCGCTGCGGCATCTGGAGCTTTTCGTTGCCATGGACTGCGTGGAAACCGAGACTACCCGCATCGCCGATTACGTCCTGCCGACGCCCAGCGCATACGAAGTGGGCGGCGATTTCGACGTGTTTGCCTTCCATTATCCGGAGGTTATGTATTTCAGTCGCCGCGCGGTGGTCAGCGCTCCGGGAGAAGCCCGTGAGGACGCCATGGTTTATGCGGAACTGGCGCAGGCAATGGGCCTTATCCCGAAGCTGCCCCAGTCCCTTTATGATGCTGCCGAGCAAGCCGTTCGCACCGGTGACCGGATCGGCTATTTCATGAAGGTTGTGGGCTGGATCGCAAAAGGCGGCATGAAATACTTTGACCAGGCGGCCATCATCATCGCCCTGACCCTGGGGAAGGCCATGGGCAGCGCCGGGCACGCCATGTGCTGGGCCGCTCTGCTGATTTCCAAGCTGCCGGAACGTGCCATTATGGACGTACAGCCGGATAAAAAGCGGCATCCGCTTCTGGCCAGAATGCCGATGCTTTCCGAGTTTTGCACCATGGACGCTGCTTTCGAGCTGGTGGACAGGCACCCGGAGGGGGCCGTCATCGCCCACAGCGACACCGAACATCTGATGCAGCGCCACATTCGGCACAAAGACAAGAAGTTCCATCTCTGGTGCAGTGAGATCGACGAGGCGCTGAAGCGGATTACTCCGGAGCATGAAGAGCTAGCCCTGACGCTCAGGGACGGCTGCAACATGATCCTCTCCGCGGGGCGTCATTCTGACGGCGGCATGAACACCTCCATGCGAAATCCCGGTACCTACCGCTTCCGCGACCCCTATCGCCTTGCCATGAACCCGGAGGATGCGGCAGATTTCGGCATCGCCGAGGGGGAGATTGTGCGCGTGAGCACAAACAGAGGCTCCATCACGGTCCCAGTGGAGATTACGTGGCAGACGGCAAGGGGCTACTGCATGATCCCGCACCATTTCGGCCTGAGCTATGAGGGCAAGGCCCATGGCATGCACATCAATTATCTTACGGATCACCGGGATCTGGACGAGCTTACCGGCAATGCCAGATGGCGCTATACACCCTGTCGGGTGGAGAAGATTCAGGAGGTCTGAGTATGGCAGCTACATATCTGAACGTGATACGGAAAGCGCTGCAGGACGGCGGCCTTCTGGATGCACTGCTGGCCATCCAGAAACGGGACGGCTATCTGAGCGAGGCGGGGCTGAGGGCTCTGGCGGAGCATGAGGGGAAAAGCGTTGCCGAGATCTATGAAACAGCCGGCTTTTATTCCATGCTGCGTTTTTCGCCGCCGGCCGGGAAAGAGATTCGCGTCTGTCGGGGCACGGCCTGCCACAGCGGCGGAAATGCCGCTCTTGTTGCGGCGCTGGAGGCGGAAACCGGCCTGAAAATGGGACAGCGCAGCGAGGATTATGGCCTTGAATATGTGGAATGCCTCGGCCAGTGCCAGGCGGCGCCCAATCTGCTGATAAACGGAAAGCTCTATACCAAGGTCGATCCCGCAAAGCTTAAAAAACTTCTGGGAGGTGACCGGTGATGGAAGAGATTCGTATTGCCCTGCGAAATGTGGGGCGAATCAGCCCCGATTCTATCGACGAATATATCGCCGCCGGCGGCTACGAGGCACTGAAAAGGGCCAGAACCATGGACCGCAGCGAATTGATCCGGATCATCGAGGAGAGCTCACGCCTGCGCGGACGAGGCGGCGCGGCCTTTTCCACCGGCAGAAAGTGGAGCAGTGCCTTTGCAAGCGAAGAGGAGACAAAGTACCTGGTCTGCAACGCGGACGAGGGGGAACCCGGCACCTATAAGGACCGTGTCATCCTGGAAGGAGACCCCCATACAGTGATTGAGGGGCTTCTTATCGGCGCCTGGGCCGTGGGCGCAAGGGAATGCTTTGTCTATGTGCGCGGCGAATATGAAAAGAGCATCCGTCTGCTGCGCAAGGCAGTCAGGGCGGCAGAGGAAAAGGGCTTTACCGGAGATGTGAGCATCAGGGTCGTCTCCGGCGCGGGCGCCTACGTCTGCGGCGAGGGCACCGCCATTGTGAACTCTCTGGAGGGCGTGCGCGGGGAACCCAGGCTCAAGCCTCCCTCCATGGCAGTAAAGGGTCTGCACCAGAAGCCCACCGTTGTGAACAACGTGGAGACTTTCGCCGTCATCCCCGAGATCATAAACCGCGGGGCGGAGTGGTTCGGCTCCATCGGCAGCGAAAAATTCCCGGGCACCAAGCTGATGTGCCTCTCCGGCGACGTCAGAAACCGGGTCTGTGTGGAGATTCCCACGAACGCAACCCTGCGCGACGTGGTAAAAAGCTGAAGGCCATTCAGCTGGGCGGCTCCAGCTGCGGCTTTGTCACGCCCGCGCAGCTGGATATGCCCATCGACTTTGACGCCGTCCGGGCCGCCGGCGCGTCTCTGGGCTCCGGCGCCGTCTATGTGATCGACGACAGCCGGAATCTGGTGGACATTCTGCTGGAGATTGCCAGGTTCTTTCAGCATGAATCCTGCGGCAAGTGCACCCCCTGCCGGGAGGGCACCATGCGCATCGCGGAGCTGATGGAAAAGCTGGCGGACGGCAGGGGAACCCGGCAAGACATTGACCTTATCATAAGGCTTTCGGAATATATGCAGAAAACCTGCTTCTGCCCCCTGGGGCAGAGCGCCACAACCGCGTTCATGAGCGCGCTGAAGCTCTTCCCAGGCGACTTTGAAGCCAGGCTGAGAAAGGAGGCATAAGCATGGCAGACGTGAGAATTACCATCGACGGGACCGTCCTTTCCGTGCCTGCCGGCAGCACCATTCTGGAGGCCGCGGAAGCAAACGGGATTCACATCCCCACGCTGTGCTTTCTGAAGGAGCTGGAGCCCCATGCCTCCTGCCGCATGTGCGTGGTGGAGGTGGAAGGGGCAAAGACCTTTCAGCACGCCTGCGCCGCAAAGGTGCGGGAGGGAATGGTGGTCCGAACGAACACGGAGGCGCTGCGGGCTTCCCGGAAGCTTACCCTGGAGCTGCTGCTCAGCGATCACGCGGTGGACTGCCATCACTGTCTGCGCATCGGCAGCTCCCGGTGTGACGATCTGGACCCGAAGTTCTGCGAAATGTGCTTTTTCGGCGACTGCGTGAAGGACGGCTTCTGCGATCTGCAGGCCCTGGCCCGGGAGTATAAGGTGGATATGCTTCCCTTTACACAGAAGCACAATATGCTCCCCGTTGACGACAGCAGCGTTATCGTCCGAAATCCAAACAAGTGTATCAAATGCAAGCGATGTGTGGACGTCTGCGGCAAGGTGCAGACGGTACACAATCTGGCAGCGTTTGGCCGCGGCTGTGAGCTCAGTATCGGTCCGGCCTTCGGAAAACCCATGGCAGAGAGCGAATGCACAGGCTGCGGCAGATGCGTGGAGCTTTGCCCCACCGGCGCGCTGTTTGCAAAAGAGCACAAGGACGAGCTGGTGTATTACGCCCACAGCTATGGGGTAAAAACAGCTGCGCTCGTCTCCGCGGACCTGCTTCCGGAACTGGAGCGGGTACTGCACCGGGAAAAGGGCAGCGTGACGCTGGCCCAGGTCGCGGGAGCCTTGAAAAAGATCGGCGTGGACGCGGTTTACGACAGCGAAGAAGCGGAGAGTGCAGCGAGAGCCGCTGCGGAGGCGCTGCTGGACGAAGGCTTGAAAGCCGGCAAACCCCTGCTCCTGACAAACAGCTATGCGGCGAAGGCCTTCCTGGAAAAACAGTTTCCGGGAAAAAAGGACAGTTTCCT